>CANFYD010000051.1 GCA_947450745.1 Burkholderiales bacterium | reverse complement strand
TGAAGACCCCTGCGGCGTGGTGATCGAGCTGAACTTCCCCGCCGCTGAAGTCAGCGCCGCCAGCGCCTGAGACCAGGTCCGTGGCACGCATCCTCATCGTCGGTGGTTCGCTCGGTGGCTTGCTGGCCGCCAATATGCTGCTGCGTGACGGCCATCAGGTGCAATTGCTTGAGAAAGCTCGCGGCTCGCTGGACGGGCGCGGCGCCGGCCTGGTCACCCACGCTGCCCTGCTCGAAGGCCTGACACGCGCCGGCGTGGCCGTTGACACCGGTTTGGGGGTGACCGTGCAGTCTCGCGTGCTGCTCGACGCGCAAGGCGAGGTCGTGGGCGGCTTGGAGATGCCGCAATTGCTGACCTCCTGGAGTCGGCTCTACAGCCTGCTGCTCAGCGCCTTCCCCGCTGAGCGCTACCACCAGGGCGTGGCGGTGACGGCCGTCGATCAAACCCACGACGGCGTGCGCGTTCATACCGACTCGGGCACGGTCTTCGAGGCCGAGTTGCTGATTGCCTCGGACGGCATCCGCTCGGTCGTACGCGGGCAATTGGCTCCCGCAGCCGTGCCGGAATACGCGGGCTACATCGCCTGGCGCGGCGTTTGCGATGAAGCACTGCTGAGCCGCCACACCTTGAGCACCTGCTTCGAGCACTTTGGCTTTGCCCTGCCCGTGGGTGAACAGTTGATCGGCTACCCGGTGGCCGGCAGCGGCAACGCCACGGCCCGAGGCCAGCGCCGCTACAACTTCGTCTGGTATCGCCCGGCCGACGCAGCCACCACGCTGCGCGAGCTGATGACCGATGCCGACGGCGAACACTACCCGCTGGGTATCGCCCCGCACAAGGTGTCTTGGCGGCAGATCGCAGCGATGCGCCAGGCCGCCCGTCAACTGCTGGCGCCGCAGTTCGCCGAAATGATCGAGAAATGCGCTCAGCCGTTTTTGCAGCCGATCAATGACCTGCTGTCACAGCGCCTGGCCTTTGACCGTGTGGCGCTGATGGGCGACGCGGCCTTTGTGGCCCGCCCGCATGTCGGCATGGGCGTGACCAAAGCGGCCGAGGACGCGATGGCGCTGGCGGACAGCATTCGGGTTCACGGTGCCACTGCGGCCGCCCTCCAAAGTTACGAAGCGCTGCGGCTCGGTGCCGGCCAAGCGGTCACCCGGCACGCCCGCACGCTGGGCGCTTACCTGCAGGCCCAGGGCAATCAATCGCCGGGCGGCAACGACCGCCCCACGGCAAGCCGCGATACGCAAGAAGTTCTGCAGCAAACCGCCGCTTATTTTTCAGGTCGCAAAGACGACCCGGCAGCAGGCCACGTGGCCGTGCCAACCCTCCCCCCACCGGCCCCCAACGGCCAGGCCTCAAGCCCCCCCAGGAGACAAGCATGAAAAAAGACGCTCTGACAGCCCCCTTGATCGACACCCCGCGCCGCCGGCTGCTGCTGAGCGGCAGCGCATTGGCCGCGTCGCCGTTCATGTTCAACATCGCCCGAGCGCAAGCCGCGCCGATCAAGATCGGCTTCCCGGTGCCGCTGACCGGTGCGTTCTCGGCAGAAGCTCAAGACCAGGTGCGCGCAGCCGAAATCGCCATCAAGGACTTCAATGCCGCCGGTGGCTTTGCCGGCCGCATGGCCGAACTGCTGGTGCGCGACGACAAATTGAACCCTGGCGAAGCGGCCACCCGCACGCTGGAATTGATCGAGAAGGACAAGGTCAACTTCATCGTCGGCTCGCTGTCGGCCGCCACCCAGTTATCGATCAACGCCGTCTCGCGCGACCGCAAGATCATCTTCAACTCGATCAGCCAGTCGGACGCGATCAATGAGGCCAAGGACTGGAGCCTCTACACCTTCCACGAGGCGCTGAACCCGCACCTGACCGCCGGGGCTGTCGCGCGCTATGCCTTCCCCAAATTCGGCAAGCGCATCGTCTACCTGACCGCCGACTACGCTTACGGGCATGAAATGGTGCGCGGCTTCCAGCGTGCAGGGGCCTCGCTGGGTGCCATCACCGTGGCCGACATCCGCCATCCGCTTGGCGTTGCCGACTACTCGGCCTTCCTGCCGCGCATCCAGGCCTTGAAGCCCGATGTGCTGGTGCTGTGCAACTTTGGTCGCGACCTGGTGAATGCTGCCAAGCAAGTGACCGACTTCGGCCTCAAAGCCAATATGAAGGTCATCGCCCCGGTGCTGCTGTACACCTCGCGGCAAGCGGGCGGCGCCGATGCCTTCGAGGGCATCATCGGCGGCACGTCCTACTACTGGGGGCTGGAAGACAAGATTCCGGCGGCAAAAGCCTTCAACGACAAGTTCCGCAAGGCCAACGGCGGTGCCGTGCCGTCCGACTACGGCGCGCTGGGCTATGCCGGTATCCGCAGCGTGCTGCAGGCCGTGCTGAACGCCAAATCCACCGACTCGGTGCCGGTCAGCATTGCCCTGCGGCAGCTGAAATACAACTGGTACAAGGGCGATCAGTTCTACCGCAAATGCGACCACCAATCGGTGCAGTCGGTCATCATCGTCGAGTCCAAGTCGAAGAACATGAAAGACAAGTACGACGTCTTCAACGTGCTGGCGATCGAGAACCCGGACGAGGCCAATCTGCGCAGCTGCGACGAACTCGGCCACAAGATTTCCACCTGACCGCAAGCGGCAGCGAGCGCAATCATGGGCGATATCACCCTCTCTCTTTTGATGCTGCAGTTGATGACCGGCATTGCCCTGGGCGCGGTTTATGCGCTGCTGGCACTCGGCCTGTCGCTGATCTTCGGCATGTTGACCGTGGTGAACTTCGCCCATGGCGCGTTCTTCATGGTGGGCGCCTTTCTGGGCGTCTACTTTCTCGGCCTGACCGGCAACTTCTGGTTCAGCCTGCTGCTGACGCCGCTCGCCGTGGGCGCCATCGGCCTGGTGACCGAGCGCTTTCTGGTGCGCCCGCTGTACGGTCGCGGCATCGACTACCCGCTGCTGCTGACCTTCGGGCTGTCTTATGTGATGGTCGAGGCGATGCGGGTGCTGTTCGGCATCGAGGGCGTGGCCACCTCCACGCCGGCCGAGCTGCGCGGCGTGGTCGACCTGGGCTTCGGCTTCTTTCCGATCTACCGCTTGTTCCTGATCGCTGCCACCGCCGCCGTCGTGCTGGGCTTGTGGCTGTTCATCGAGAAAACCCGCTACGGCCTGATCATCCGCGCCGGCTCGCGTGACCCCGAAATCGTGCGGGTGCTGGGCATCGACATTGCCCGCGTCTGGTTGCTGGTATTCGGCATCGGCACCGCCATCGCCGGCTTGTCCGGTGTGCTGGCAGCGCCGACGCGGGCGGTCAACCCGGAAATGGGCATCTCGGTGTTGGCGGAATCCTTCGTGGTGACGGTGGTTGGCGGCATGGGTTCGCTGCCCGGTGCGGTAGTGGCGGGTTTGCTGGTCGGCATCGTGTTCAGCATGACCTCGCTGTTTGCGCCCGATCTGGCCGAGCTATCGATCTTCGTGCTGATGGCGGTGGTGCTGCTGATCCGTCCGCAAGGGCTGTTCGGCAAAGCCGGAATGATGGGTTGAGAACGGAACACTCCTGATGAACCTCACGACTCAATCCCGATTTTTCAACAGCATCGTGCGCCACCGCGTGGGTGCCGTGCTGGTCTGCCTGATCCTGTTCCCGCTGGTGATGCCTTACGAGGCCCTGGCCATCAACATCTTGATCTTTGGCCTCTATGCAGTCGGCTTCAATCTGCTGTTCGGCTACACCGGCATGCTGTCCTTTGGGCACGCCGCCTTTCTGGGGGTTGGCAGCTATTTGTGCGGCATCGCCATCGTCAGCGGCGGCTGGCCCTGGTGGGCGGCCATCGCGGCCGGCGTGGCGGCCTCGGCGCTGGTCGGGCTGGTGATCGGCTTTCTGGCCATCCGCACGCGCGGCATCTACTTTTCGATGGTGACGCTGGCGCTGGGGCAGATCGTCTACTACGCCTTTTACAAGGCGGAGCGCTGGACCGGCGGCGAAAACGGCCTGCGCGGCATCCGCGTGGAGGTGATCGACCTGCTCGGCTGGAAGCTCGATTTCATCAACCCCATCACCAAGTACTACGTGATCCTGGTGTTCGTGGCGGCCGCGCTGTGGTTTGTCTCGCGGGTCTTGAATTCCCCCTTCGGTGCTGTCATCGAAGCGATCCGCGAGAACGAAAAGCGCACGGCTGCCTGCGGCTATGACGTCGCCCGCGCCAAGCTGCTGGTGTTCGTGCTGTCGGCGGCGGTGTGCGGCTTGGCCGGTGCCTTGCGGGCGCTGCACCTGTCTATTGTGCCGATCGACTCGCTGCACTACCTGCAATCGGGCCAGGCGGTGATGATGTGCTTGCTGGGCGGCATGGGCACCTTCTTCGGCCCCTTCGTCGGCGCGGCGCTGTTCCTCTACTTGGAAGATGTAGCCACCGCCGTCACCACGCATTGGATGGCCGTCGTCGGCGTCACCTTCATGGTCTTCGTGCTGTTCTTCCCCAAGGGCGTTTGGGGGTCCCTATTGCATTGGCTGGAGCGCAGCGCCTCCAAGCAAGAGAAAGAGCAGGAGAAAGCCGCATGAGTCAGCCGATTCTTGAAGTCGAAAACGTCAGCCAGCGTTTCGGCAACTTCACCGCCTTGAACAAGGTCAGCGTGGCCTTCCAGCCGGGCAAGCTGACCGCCATCATCGGCCCTAATGGGGCAGGAAAAAGCACCTTCTTCAACGTCGTCAGCGGAGCCTTTGCGCCGACCGAAGGCCGTATCCGCTTTCAGGGTCGCGACATCACCGGCCTGGCCCAGCATCAGTTTGCCCGCATCGGCATCGCCAAGAGCTTTCAGATCACCAATGTGTTCAAGCAACTCTCGGCCCATGAAAACGTGCGGGTGGCGGCGCAGATGCGCTCGGCCCGCTTCGAGCTGCTGCGCCCGCGTGCCAGCCTGAAGGCGGTGATCGAACAGGCCGATGCCTTGCTGGCGCGCGTGGGCTTGAGCGCTTGGCGCAACAAGACCGCCGGCGACCTGGCGCACGGCCAGCAGCGCGCGCTGGAGATCGCGATGGCGCTGGCCAGCGAGCCGGTGTTGCTGCTGATGGACGAGCCGACGGCCGGTATGTCGCCGGAAGAAACGGTGGTGATGATGGCGCTGATCACCGAGCTGGCGCGCGAGCGCACGCTGGTGTTGGTGGAGCACAAGATGAAGTTGGTGATGGGCTTGTGCGAGCGGCTGATCGTCCTGCATCACGGCGAGTTCCTGGCCGAAGGCACACCGGACGAGATCCGCAACAACAGCGATGTGCGCCGCGTCTACCTGGGGGAATCACATTGAAGCCGACTCTTGTTGAACCGATGTTGAAAGTTGCCGGGCTGAACGCCTGGTATGACCGCAGCCATGTGGTGCAGAACATCGCTTTCGAAGTGCGTGCCGGTGAAATCGTCACGCTGATGGGCCGCAATGGCGCGGGCAAGACAACGACGCTGCGCAGCTTGATGGGCTTGGTCACCAAGCGCAGCGGCAGCATGCACTTCAACGGCCGCGAGATGCTGGCCGAGCCAGCGCACACCCGCTTTCATCAGGGCTTGGCCTATGTGCCGGAAGAACGCCGCATCGTGCCCGGCCTGAGCGTGCGCGAGAACTTGCAGCTGGGCATCACCGCCAGCAGCAACCGCCACGAGATGGTCCGCATGATCGAGGAGATTGCTACCACCTTCCCGCGGCTGAAGGAGCGGCTGGAGCAAGACGCCACCTCGATGTCCGGCGGCGAGCAGCAAATGCTGGCGATTGCTCGCGCGATGATGGCGCGGCCCCAGATGATCCTGCTGGACGAACCGTCGGAGGGCATCATGCCGCTGCTGGTCGAGGAAATGTTCCAGCTGTTCGTGCGCATGAAGCAGGCCGGCACGACCATTTTGCTGGTCGAACAAAACGTCGAACGGGCGCTGCGCATCTCGGACCGGGCCTACATCCTCGACCAAGGCCAGATCGTCCACACCGGCACGGCCGAGGAGTTGCTGGACGATCAGGCGATTCAAGAGCGCTACTGCGCCGTGTGAAGCACTCAGCTTCAAAACACCACAGCCGATTTACTTGACCAGGATCTCGGCCAAGCCAAAGCGCCGAGCGGCGGCTTCGAGGCGGCCGTCGCGCTTGATCAACGCGACGAATTGATCAACCTGGCGCAACCATTCGTCGTCGCCAGGCTTGACGGCGTACGCATAGGGAATCGGATTGAAGTTCTTCGGCGGCGACACCAGCCGCGCCCAATCGGCGTTGTCCAGCAAGCGGCGGCTGTAGGGGTAGTCGGTCATGAAGACATCGACGCGGCCGGCCTCAAGCTCTTGCTCGCGCGTGACCGGCGGGCGTATCACTACCAGTTGCGCCTGCCGCAGCGCTGCGGCCATCACCGGCTCCATGAAGGTGCCGGCTTGCACCGCCACCTTGACGCCCGGCTGATCGATGTCTGACCACTGCCGCACCACGCGGCTGCTGCGGGTGGTGACGGCGTAGATGTCGCTGCGCAAATACGGTTGCGAAAACTTCAAAAAGGGCAAGCGCTGCGCGGTGATGCCGACGGCAAACATCGCGACGTCGCAGCGGTCATTGCCGACGTCATCGACCAGCTTGGCAAACGAGGATTCCACATATTGCAGCTTCACGCCCAGCCCTTTGGCGAACTCGGCGGACAGCTCGATGTCGATGCCGGTCAATTGCTCGGTGCGCGGGCTGCGAAACGTGATGCCGTAATAGTCGGGCCAGATGCAGACTCGCACGGTGCCGCTGGCTTTGACGCGCTCGCTGACAGTGCCGGCCAGCGCTTGGCCGCCGCTGCCGAACAAGCTGCTCAGGCCGGCTAAAACCAGCAGCCAAGTGATTTTGGGAACTTTCATCGATCAACGCTTTCGGGATGTTTGAGTTTGATGCACCCCGCATCATGCCAAATCCTGTTTGCACCCCTGAACGGGACTTAAGTTAGTGGCTTGACTGCAAGCGTCGCCGCCGAAAACCTCAAGGCGTCAGCGTGTAGCGCGTGAAATAGCGGCGACCGGCGGCATCTTGTGCACCCAACCAAAGCTCGTAGCTCAGCGGCACAAAGCCGCTCGCCAGCGTCAGGCCGGCAATCTCCAGCGTGGTGCTGGGTGGCAGCGGCGGCGTCAACTCGGTGATCAGCGGCGTGCTGCTGCCGTCGCTCGCTGCACTCAACACCGTGCGCAGGCTGATCAAGCGCATGTCGGGGTTGGCGGCGGCCCAAGCGGCCCAGTTCAGTGTCATGCCCACCAGCAATTCGCCGCCCCGCAAGGGCTTGCTGGTGCTGACGCCGTCCAGTGCCGGGAAGCGTGCACGAGGCAACTCGGCGGGCACCTCGGCACGCAAATAGACGCTGCGTGTTTCGACCACGCCGGCCAGCGTGTAGGACGCGATGTACTTGGCGCCGCGCACGCTGTCGGCACCGCCGATCCAACCGACGGCCGCGCGCTGCAAGGCCGTGTCACCGATGCCGCCGGTAGGCACCAGCGTGGTGGCACCGGCTGTGCTGGAAATGCACAGCTGCACCCGCCCGCAATAGGCAAACGGGATGCTGAAGCCGCCCGGCGTCTGCAACGTGGCGCTGTCCAGCAGCTTGACCGGCAGCGCCGCATCGCTCTGCGCCTGGATGTAGGTCTGTATGCCCACACCGGGGTTGGGAGAAAGCGCGGTGCTCAGCGTCGCGTCGGCTGCCAAAGCCAGAAAAGCCAAGGGGTAGACCGCCAGCTCCAGCTTCTTTCCATTGCCGATCAGGTTCCACTTCGAGCCCGTGACCGATGCCTTGGTGTAACTGACGGCATCTTGATACTGGCCCACCACCACGCCGCTGGAGTCGCTGACCGGCGCGGACACCAGCACCCGGTTGCACAGGCCGCCGGTCACCACATCGTCGGCGCAACCGGTGACCAGCCAGCGGCCGAGTTGGCGGTTCTTGGCCGCGTAGTCGGCCAACCGGGTCGCCACGTCAGCCTTCAAACGGCCGTTGTGCGTGTCGTAACCGGTCAGTAGCGTGGAGCTGAGCAAGGTGGTGGCACTGGAGCCTTGCGCGATCAATTTGTTCAGCGCAGCGCTCAATTCATCCAGCGAACCCAGGTTGGCCAGCGTGGCGGTCGGACTGCTGGTGAACTTCAAGGTCGACGTGATGGCGTTGGCTGGCGTCGCGCTGGCGGTCTTCAACAACTCGGTCTGCGCCGTCGGCAGTTCGACGATGACCTCGGCCAAGCTGCCCACTTGCAACTTGTTGCTGAGCTGCAATTGCAGCACGCCCTTGCTGCTCAGCGCCAGGTTGACACGCAGGCTCTCCAGCAGCAAATCTTGCGCGCCCTTGTTGGCGGCAAAACCGGCATCGGCCAACAGATCCAGCGTTTTGGGATCGGTAATTTTCAGGTCGGTCAGTTGCGTCTTGACCAAGGTCTTGACAAACTCCGCCGCGCCGCTGGCTGCGGTCGCGACATGGGCAATGGCAGCGGCGCTCTGGCTGGCGGCCGCGAACACCGGCTGCGGGTCAGCCCCCAGCGACAAGGCCACGACGGCGTCGCTGAGTGGTGTCACGTTGGCCACCATCGCCGCGCTGGCGGCACTCAACACCGGCACCGCCGAATGCAACACCAAGTTGTTGCCGGCGGCGTCCATGCCGCGCACCTGCAGCAGCAGCGGGCCGGTCAGCGTCTTGGTGTTGAGCGTCAAGTTGTAGGAGCCGTCGGCCGCGTGGGTGGTGGTGCTGCCCACCGCCGCGCCGGAGGCGTCCAGCACCCGCAGCGCGGCACCGGTCAGCGGCGCGCCCACAGCGGCCACACCGCTGAGCGTGGGGGCCGCGCTGAAGGTCGTGACGGCGCTGGCCGTGCTGCCGGTGTCAGCGCTGCTGTTGCCGCCGCTGCTGCCGCCGCAAGCCGCCAGCAGCACGGCAACAGCCGAAGCGGCAAGCACCCAACGCAGGCGGGAAAGTCGTGTCAATTGCAAGTGTCGGCGTGGCATGGTCAGCGTGGGCAATCGAGGAAGATGGCTCTTTATCGGCCATTTGATGCCCGCGCTGAAGTTCTACTTGGCGATATTGACCCAAGCGAACTCCAGCCAGTTGTCGGCGCGGTGCACCACGCTGACCTTGCTGCTGGCGGCCCAGGGGATCATCTGACGGTGCAGGGGCAAGATATGGAACTGCTCCTTGTATTCGGTCAGGGCCGCCTTGATCAACTGCTCACGCAGTTTGGGGTCGGCCTCGACGCTGGACTGCGCCGCCAGTTGATCGAACTTGTCGTTGTGGACGTTGCTGTAGTTGTAGGCCCCCACGCCCTTCTCGCCCCGGTTGCGAAAGACCGGCGTCATGATGGTTTCGGCGTCGGTGATGGCCCCGCCCCAGCCGAACAGGAACAGGCTGGTGTCGAGCTTCTCGAGCTTGGGGAAGAAGGTCACCCGCGGCATGGCGGAGACGCGCACCTTGACCTTTAACTGCGCCCACATGGTGGCCAAGGCCATGCAGATTTTTTCGTCATTGACATAGCGATTGTTCGGGCAATCCAGCGTCACCTCGAAACCGTCGGCATAACCCGCCTCGCCCATCAGTTTGCGCGCAGCGGCGATGTCGAACGGGTAGCGCGCCTCCAGCTTAGTGTCGTCATAGCCGCCGATCGAGGCCGCCGTCATGCCACCGGTGGGCGCACTCTGATCATTCATCAGCTTGGTCCGCATCGTCTCCACATCGACGGCCTGATACAGCGCACGGCGCACGCGCACATCCTTGAACGGGTTCTTGTCGCCCGGCACCTGGCCATACAGCAGCTTGTCGCGGCCCTGATCCATGCCGATGAAGATCAAGCGGTTTTCCGGGCCGTCAATCACCTGCATGCCACGGGTATTGCGCAGTCGCGGCAGGTCGCGCGGCGCCGGATCAAGCACAAAGTCGATCTCCCCCGAGACCAGCGCGGCCAACCGGGTTGCGTCATTGGCGATCGGCGTCAGCACCACATCCTGCACATTGCCCGTCGCCTTGCCCCACCAAGCCGCGTTGCGCTTGAACACCGTCTTGACGCCGGGCTGGCGCGCCACCAGCACATAGGGGCCGGTGCCATTGGCATTCAGGCTGGTGAAGCTTTCTTCCTTGTTCTTGAAGTCGAGCGGGCGGGTGGCGCGGTTTTTTTCCGACCAACTCTTGCTCATGATCCAGAGCGTGTCCAGGTGCTGCAAGAAGACCGGGTTGAAGGCCGTCAGCGTAAATTCGACCGTCAGCTCATCCACCTTGCGCACGCTGCCCACCCCGTTGGCGTAGGCGGAAATCTGCGAGCTGGATTCTTTGGCCCGCTGGATGGAAAACACCACATCGTCCGCTGTGAAGGCAGAACCGTCGTGAAATTTGACGCCAGGCCGCAACTTGAAGCGCCACAACAACGGGCCCACCTGCGTCCACTCGGTCGCCAAGCTGGGCGCGATGGCCAGTTGCCGGTCCCGGCTGGTCAGGCGCTCATAAATCTGGCCGTTGACCATATTGGTCAAGCCCTCATTCTGCGAATGCGGATCCATCGTCTGCGAATCGCCCTGGCTGGCCCAGCGCAAGGTCTGTGCTGAAGCGCTACTGGCCAACGCGGTGGCCATCAATCCAATCAACAGCTGAAGTTTCATCGCCCGGTACTCCTTCGCGTTTTGATGCGGCTGAGTTTAGGGCCCGGCTGGCGGTGCCGGTCGAGAGCCGGGCGAACCACGGCATTCGCGCCGACAGCAAAGCGTCAAGCTGCGGTCCAGATGTCTTCCAGATGGGTAAAGCCCCAGTCATGCGGCGACTCGCGCCCGACGATACGGTCGCGCGCCGCCGGGTTGGCCAAATCGAGTGTCTGCACCGAGATCGGCAACTTCGACTTGGTGGAGTAGAAAACCCGCACCACCGGTGCTGCCAACTGCGCCGGGTTCATGTCCACCACCACCGCCAAGCGGCCCGATTCCAGCTTGACCAAACTGCCCACCGGATAAATGCCGATGCAGCGGACAAAGGCCTTGAACACCTGCGGATCAAAGTGCCCGCTCCACTGCGACATGCGCTGGATCGAACCGGCCGGGTCCCAGGCGTTCTTGTACGGCCGGGTCGAGGTGATGGCGTCATACACATCGCAGACCGCCCCCATCTTGGCCAGCAAGCTGATGTCGTCGCCCTTGAGCTTCTTCGGGTAGCCGCTGCCATCGATTTTTTCGTGGTGATGCAAGCACACATCCAGCGCGGCGGCTGGCACGCCCGCGCCGTTCTGCAGCATCTGGTGGCCACGCTCGGGGTGCGAGCGCATCACCGTGAACTCGGCGTCGGTCAAAGCACCCGGCTTGTTCAACACCAGCGTCGGCATCATCATCTTGCCCACATCGTGCAGCAAACCCGCCAGCCCAGCCTCGCGTACCTGCACCTCGCCCAAGCCCATTTGCCGCGCCAGTGACACCATCAAACCGCACACCGCCACCGAATGCATATAGGTGTAATCGTCCTTGGTCTTGAGCCGTGCCAGGCTGATCAAGGCCGAAGGATTGCGCGACACCGACTCGGCAATGTCGTTCACCAGCGGCAAACAGTCAGCGGCGCTGATGGCCTTGCCCAAGCGCGCCTCGCCAAACAAGGCCGTGACCGCACGCCGGGAGCTGGCCACCAAGGCGGTGGCACGCAGCAATTCAGCGCCGAGACTGCAGGGTGTCGTCGCTACTTGCACAGGCACCGGCACCGGCACCACTTGACTGGCCGGCAGCGGCCGCAGCTCAGCATCCAACGCTGGGTCGGGCATCCGCTCGCTCGCAGCAAGCTTCGGCTGATGATCGGCCACGTCACAACCCTTGCGGACGTTGATCCAGACCGATGCGACGCCGCTGTCCAGCAAGGCCTTCAGATCGGCCGAATCGTCCAGTACAAATTTGGTTTTCCAGAACGGATGCGACAGCCAGGAGCCCTCCATCGACTGGAGGTACATGCCGAGCCTGAGCTTCTGGGTGGGAATATTCTTGAGCATGTGTCGGTGGCTCGAAGCTATTCTGTGATCTGTGTTGATGTGCGCGGCGCGCGTGTTGGATTGCTAACGACTCAGTATGACGCCACCGCCAGCACAGGCAAACAAGGATCAGGCACAAAAAAGCCGCCATTTAGGCGGCTTTTCACGGTCGGAGCGCAGTTCAGCGGAACTTGCTCTGCGGCACCGTGCGCAATTCGCTGGGCAAAGAAGCCAGGTAATTGGCAATTGCCTTCAATTCGGCGTGGCTGAACTGTTTGACCTGCCCGGCCATGATGGCGTTGCCACGGCCCACGTTCGGGTTGCCTTCGACTTGGTAGGACTTCAGCGCCACGTTCAGGTAGTCGGCATGCTGACCCGCCAGTTTGGGGTAGGACCCGTCGATCGGCTTGCTGAAATTGGCACCGTGGCAAGAAGCGCAAGCGCCCTTGGCCAGCAGCTCGCTCACTTGAGCCGACGCCACCATGGCCGTTTCAGGCACCGGAGCCGCTTTGGCCTGCTGTTCGTAGTAGGCCGAAACGTCAGCAATGTCTTGCTCGCTGAGGGTTTGGGCAATGCCGCGCATCGTCGGGTGCTTGCGTTCGCCCTTGGCATAAGCGGTCAGCGCGGCAGCGATGTACTTGGCGTTCTGGCCAGCAATCATCGGCACGTTGTGCACCTCGGGGAAGCTGGCTCGGTAGCCAATGATGCCGTGGCAACCAATGCACATGGCAACTTTGGCCTGAACGCCAACTTGCGCCGGAGCTTGGGCTTGGGCTTGGCCGGCAACTTGGGCTTGGGCGGTGGCGTTGATACCGAACAAGGCGGTCAAGGCGAGCGAAAT
>CANFYD010000050.1 GCA_947450745.1 Burkholderiales bacterium | reverse complement strand
GTACAGCGCCGGGGTCAGCAGCAGCGAGGCCAAGGTGATGCCGATGGCCGTGAACACGCCCGCAGCCGGCGTGCGCGCCCCGGCATCGAAGTTGACGACCGAGCGCGCAAACCCGCCGGTCACCGGGAAGCCGCCAGTGAACGCGGCCGACAGGTTGCTGGCACCCAGGGCGACCAGTTCTTGGTCTGGCTCGATGCGCTGGCGCCGCTTGGCGGCCAGCGTTTGCCCCACCGACACCGATTCGACAAAGCCCACCACGCTGATCAGCAGGGCCGGCACGAACAAATCCTTCCACAGGGCCAAATCCCAAACCGGCAGGGTCAGCGGCGGCAGCCCTTGCGGGATGGTGCCGACGATCTTCATGCCCTGCGCTTGCCAGCCCAAGGCCCAGGCCAGCCCGGTGGTCACGGCGATGGCGGCCACCGGCCCGGTCTTGGCGATGACATCGGCCGCCCTGGCGCCCAGGCCCCAGCTCAGCAGCAGCGGCTTGAGTCCCTTGCGCACCCAGAACAGGAAGGCGGTGGCGAGCACGCCGACGAGCAGCGTCAGCAGGTGGGTGTTCTGCACCTGGTGGGCAAGTGAAGCCAGCAGCGACACGAGGCTGTGGCCTTCGGCCTTCACCCCCATCAGCGTCTTCAACTGGCTGGCGGCGATCAGCAAGCCGGAGGCCGAAATAAAGCCGGAGATGACCGGGTGGCTCAAAAAGCTGGCCAGGAAGCCGAGCCGCAGCAAGCCCATCGCCAGCAGCATCGCACCCGACAAAAAGGCCAGCGTGATGGCCGCCGCCCAATAGGCCGGTGACCCGGCTGCGGCGTAGTCGCCGATGGCGGCTGCCGTCATCAGCGACACGACGGCCACCGGCCCCACGGCCAGCACACGGCTGCTGCCGAAGATGGCGTACAGCAGCAGCGGTGCCACGCTGGCGTACAGGCCCACCTCGGCCGGCAAGCCGGCCAGCAGCGCATAAGCCAGGCTCTGCGGTATCAGCATGATGGTGACGATCAAAGCCGCCACGCCGTCGCTGACAAAGGTCTCGCGGTCGTAGCGCCGACCCCATTCGAGCACGGGCAGGGACGGCAACCATTGCCGCCAGGGTGTGGTCAGTGCCATCAGCCCACCATCTCGGGTTGCGCCATCCATTCACGGCCCTTCAGCATCGCGTCCCAGTAGAGCGGTGGCAGGATGCGCTCCTTCAGGTACCAGGCCAGCGCCGATGGACGGGTGCCGTCGATCAGCCACTTCGGAAAACTCGGTGCCAGCTTGCCGCCGTAAGTGAACTCGGCCAGCACGATCTTGCCGCGCGCTACCGTCAGCGGGCAGGAGCCGTAGCCGTCGTACTGGGCCTCGCCCTGCAGCACGCCGCGAGTGACCAGCAGGTTGTGCGCCACCACCGGGGCCTGCTTGCGCGCCGCTGCCGCTGTCTTGGCATTCGGCGTGTTGGCCGCGTCACCGAGCGCAAAGATGTTGGCGAAGGTCTTGTGACGCAAACTGGCCATGTCAACGTCGATCCAGCCGGCCGCATCGGCAAGCGGGCTGACGCGCACGAAGTCCGGCGCTTTTTGCGGCGGCACGACATGCAGCAGGTCGAACTCCCGCGTGATCAGCGCCTTCGTCCCGTCGGCCTTGGCTTGGCTGAAGACGGCCTTCTTGGCCGGTCCGTCCACCGAAATCAACGTCTGGCCAAAGTTCAGCCCGATGCCGTAAGCCTCGACATATTCCATCAGCGCCGGCACGTAATCGGGCACACCGAACAAGACCGCGCCGGCATTGCAGAACTGGATGTCGACGGCCTTCAGCACGCCGGTGCGGCGCCAGTGGTCGGCCGACAGATACATCGCTTTTTGCGGTGCCCCGGCGCATTTGATCGGCATCGGCGGCTGCGTGAAGATGGCCGTGCCGCGATGCAGTTGCTGTACCAGCTGCCAGGTGTAGCTGGCCAGGTCGAAGCGGTAGTTGGAGGTGACGCCGTTGCGGCCGAGCGTCTCGGGCAGGCCTGCGATGCCGTGCCAGTCGAGCTTGAGGCCCGGGCAGACCACCAGTTGTTGGTACTTGACGACCCGGCAGCCATCGAGGATGACCGCATTGCGCTCGGGCTCGAAGGCGGCCACGGCCGATTTGATCCAGTGCACGCCGCGCGGCAGCACCGACGCCATCGTGCGCGCCGTGGTGGCAGGCTTGAACACGCCGGCTCCCACCATCGTCCAGCCGGGCTGGTAGTAGTGGATGTCGGCCGGGTCGATGATGGCGATGTCCAGGCCCGGGCTGCGCGCGAGCAGGCTGGCCGCCACCGCGATACCGGCCGCGCCGCCGCCGATGATCACCACGTCATGACTGGCATCGGCCACTTCCACCGGCGTCTTGCCGCCGTTGACGATGCGCCGCACGACGCCTTTGAGGTCGAACCCGGCCTGGGCCGCGCGTTCGATGATCTGCGGCAAGGGCAACTGACCGGCCTGCGACAGCGCCCACATCGTGGTCGAGCGCATGCCGGTACGGCAAAAGGCCAGCACCGGTTTGGGCAACTCGGCCAGCAAGGTGCCGAAAGCTTGGCCCTGTGCATCGGTGACCTTGCCCGACTCGGCCGGCAAGTAGCGCACGGCCAGCCCCTGTTCCTTGGCAGCCCGCTCCAGTTCGCTGTAGCCGGGCTGGTCGGCCCCTTCGCCGTCCGGGCGGTTGCAGATCACCGAGCGGAAGCCGGCCTCGGCTACGGCGCGCATGTCGGCAGCAGCGATCTGGGGTGCGACGGAGAGTTCGGCTGTCAGTGCTTTGATGTCCATGGACTTGTCTCTGGTTGGGCTTCTTCATGAGGCAGTGCTCACGAGGCTCGGGGTCGGGGTTCAATCAAACGGCGTTCAGTGGAATCTTGATGTAACGGGTGCCATTCGCCTCGGGCTCGGGCAATTGACCGGCGCGCATATTCACTTGCACCGACGGCAAGATCAGCGTGGGCATGCCGAGCGTGGCGTCGCGGGCGTGGCGCATCGCGACGAACTCTTCCTCGCTGATGCCGTTGCGGACATGGACGTTTTGGGTCCGCTCGTCACCGACCGTGCTGACGAACTGCACCTCGCGACCGCCGGGCTGGTAGTCGTGGCACATATAGAGCAGGGTCTCGGGCGGCAGGCTCAGCACCTTGTTGATCGAGCGGTAGAGCGTGCGCGCGTCGCCACCGGGGAAGTCGCAGCGGGCGGTGCCGTAGTCGGGCATGAAGAGCGTGTCGCCGACGAAGGCCGCCGTGGTCTTGTGGATGCCTTCGCCGTCGCTGACCACATAAGTCATGCAGGCGGGGGTGTGGCCCGGCGTGTGCATCGCCCGCACCGGCAGGCTGCCGATGTGGAATTGCTCGCCGTCGGCGAACAGGCGGTCGAACTGGCTGCCGTCGCGCGCAAAGTCACTGCCCGCGTTGAACAACTGGCCGAACACGTTCTGCACCGTCTTGATGTGCTCACCGATGCCCAACTGGCCGCCCAGTTGCTGCTTCAGGTAGGGCGCTGCCGACAAGTGGTCGGCATGCACATGGGTTTCCAGGATCCACTGCACGCTGGCGCCGAGCTCGCGGACGCGCGCAATCAGCAGATCGGCGTGGGTGTGCGCCGTGCGGCCCGACTTGGGGTCGTAATCGAGCACGCTGTCGATCAGCGCACATTGGCGGGTTTTCTGGTCGAGGACGAGGTAGCTGACGGTCCAAGTGCCGGCGTCGAAGAAGCCTTCGACTTGCAAAGAGTGGGTGGTGTTCATAAATTCCTTAGGCTTGATCAACGGCGGTTCTTAACGGCGGCTTTTGGCGGCTGCGTTTGGCGGCGGCTTTCAACGGCGGTTGAGGGGGCAGGTGTTGATGCGCAGCAGCGCGTACAGCGGGCAGATGCCCACGGCACCGATGAGCAACGGCGCGATGCCGATATAACCCCAGGGCCCGACGACATGCGTCGCGGCCAAGCCGATCAAGATCAGGCCGGCAGCAATGCGCAATGCACGGTCCAGGGTGCCTTCGTTCTTTTTCATCAGGAGTCTCCTTCGGGTGGCTTGAGCGCTCGGGCTGAGCGTAAGGGGCAGGGCGATCAGATGCTTGTCCACATAGACATATCAAGACGCGTGCCATCTTGATCCGTCTCGGCTGATATTTATTAAGTTGTTGATACGAAAAGACTTTGTGGGCGGTTGACGGTGCCCTGACGCGTGGCCTTGCTGCCAGTCTGAGCGATTTGTCAGGCTAAGTGGCAGTTCTGCGCTGATTTGGCAGGTTTGGCAGTGCTGGCAGTGCGGGGCACAATCGCCCGAACTCTGCCAACGCTCATGCCAAACAAAGCCCCCCATCCCACTGCCGCGCCGCAGGTGCAGGCGCTGATCTCCTTTCTGGAGCACGAAGCGCAGCCGATGATCGTGCTGGACCCCGACTACAACATCCTGGCGGCCAACACGGCCTACCAGCGCCAGTTCGGCACGGTGGGCAAGGCCTATATCGGTCACAAGTGCTACCAAATTTCGCACCACTACGACGTGCCGTGCGACCAGGCGGGCGAGCATTGCCCGATGAAAAAGGCCTTCGAGCTGAAGGGCCCGGACCGCGTGCTGCACATCCACCACACGCCGCGCGGCCCCGAGCATGTGGATGTGGAGTTGCGCCCCATTCTGGATGCCGACCGCGCGGTGGTGGCCTATGTCGAGCGCCTGGCAACGGTGCGCAATGCCTCGGCCCGCCCCAGCGCCGAGGGTTTGGTGGGCCGATCGCCGGCCTTCAACACCGCGCTGGCGGCGGTGCAGCGGGTCGGGCCGTCGATGTTGCCGGTGCTGCTGCTGGGTGAATCGGGCACCGGCAAGGAGCTGTTCGCGCATGCGGTGCATGAGGCGAGCGAGCGCGCCAGCGGCCCTTTTGTGGTGGTGGACTGCTCGGGCCTGACCGAAACGCTGTTCGAAAGCGAATTGTTCGGCTACGAAAAGGGCGCGTTCACTGGGGCGAATACGCGCAAGAAAGGGCTGGTCGAAACGGCCGAGGGCGGCACCCTCTTTCTGGATGAAATGGGCGACGTGCCGCTGACGATGCAGGTCAAGCTGTTGCGGCTGATCGAGTCGGGCGTGTTCCGCCGGGTCGGCAGCGTCGAGACCCAGCAAGCCAACTTCAGGCTGGTGGCGGCCACCCACAAACCGCTGCAGCAGATGGTGGCGGACGGCCGCTTCCGGCAAGACCTGTACTACCGCATCAGCGCCTTCCCGGTCCACTTGCCACCGCTGCGTGAGCGCGCGGCCGACATCCCGATGCTGGTCGATTCGTTTTTGCAGCGCGGCGCGAACGCGCGGCACCGCGTGTCGGTGGAGCCCGCCGCGATGGCCCGGCTGCAAGCGCACGACTGGCCCGGCAACATCCGCGAGCTGCGCAATGTGCTCGACCGGGCCCGCTTGTTTGCCGATGACGGCATCATTCGCGCCGAGCACATGCCCGACGAGTTCGGTCGCCTGTCCTCATTACAGCCATTGCAGACGCTGCAGCCGCAGTTGCCGCAGTTGCCGTCTGCCGTGTCGCCGGCCGAGCTGTTGCCTGGCGGTGCGCCGCGTAGTCGCTTGAAGAGCACCAGCGACGAAGCGTTGACGCAGCGCGCCGCCACCTTCCCGGGCACCCGCCGCGAGCTGGCCACCGAGCTTGGCCTCAGCGAGCGCACCCTGTACCGCCGCCTGAAAGCGCTCGGCCTGGCTTGAGAGCACGCGGGTCGCGACCCGCCCTGCGTTGGAACGCCACAGTGCCGGAGCCACGCAGGGCGGATCAAGATCCGCGTCTGCCAATGGCCGACCTGCCGCTGCCATAGCGCCCGAATTTGGCGGTACTTGGCGGCTGCTGACTGCCAAACGGCAGTGAATGCCCGTCGAGGCCAGACGCGCCGCTGCCGCACAGGCAGGACTATTTCCAATCAAATCAAGCCTCTGCCACGCAAGAGCGGCTGCGCCCTGCGCTTGGCACGCTTCTTGAAGTAGTCGCTCATCAGGCCACTGCCCTGACGAGGTCATTTGGCAGCGTTGGCAGTGTCGCAGTGAAGCAGCCTGTCCGGCTAACGTCGCCCTTCTGCAGCCCAAGCTCCAGACCTCTATCCAACCCACCCGATGAAATCGCCCGTGCCGACACCTTCAAACCCCGCTCTGCCACCGCTGGCTGCTGATGCGCTGGCGAGTCGCGTGCAGGGTGGGGCGGCCTTGCTCTGGCTGCCGCAAGCGGCGCTGCTGGCCTGGGCCGTGCAAGGCTTGGCCGCTGGGCAGGGCATGGCGGCGGTGCTGTGGCCGGCTGTCGGCATCCTCGGGTTTGGCGGCCTGCGCGCCGTGGTCGAAGCCTGGGCGACGCGGCGAATTTTCATCGCGGCCCGGGCGCATTTGTCGAGCTTGCGGGCACAGGTGGCTGCGGCGCTGGCGGCCGGCTCACCGCTGGACCGCAGCCGTGCGGCCTCGGGTCAAGCGGCCAGCGTGATGGCTGAACAGGCCGAGGCCGTGGTGCCCTATTTGCTGCGCTACCAGCCGACGCGCTGGCGCGTGATGGTCGTGCCGCCGGTCATTCTGGCCGTGGTGGCCAGTCAGGCCTGGGTGCCCGCCTTGGTCCTGCTGCTGGCGGCTCCGCTGATCCCCGTCTTCATGGCCCTCGTCGGTTGGCGCGCGCAGGCGGCCAGCAAGGCGCAGCTGGTCGAGATGGGCGGCATGAATGCCTTTTTGCTCGACCGGCTGCGCGGGCTGAGCACGCTGCGCGCGCTCGCGGCAGTGGATGCGACCGCCGAGCGGCTGGATTCAGCCGCGCAGTCGCTGCGGCAGCGGACGATGGCGGTGCTGCGGATCGCTTTTCTTTCCTCCGCCGTGCTGGAGCTGTTTGCAGCGCTCGGCGTGGCGATGGTGGCGGTCTACATCGGCTTTCATTTGCTGGGGTCACTGAACTTTGGGGCCTGGGGCCAGCGCCTCAGCTTGGGGCAGGGCTTGTTCATCTTGCTGTTGGCACCGGCCTTTTTCGAGCCCCTGCGCGAGCTGGCATCGGTGTGGCATGACAGCGCCGCCGGCAAGGCTGCCTTGCAGGCTCTGGAGCAGCTGGCGCGGCATCAGATCGCCCTGCCGGGAGCTGGTGCAGGTGCCGATGCTGGTGCTGGTGCGGGAGCCTTGGCCGCCGTCGAGGTTGCCGGCTCGGTTGGCCAGCCGCTGGCCGTCACTGCGCCGTCCGTGCGAGTGCGCGATCTGCATTTTTCGCATCCGGGTGAAGCGTCGCTGTTCGCCGGTTTCGAGCTGCGCGTGGCGGCGGGCGAGCATGTCGCCTTGCTGGGCGGCAGCGGCAGCGGCAAGACGGCTTTGCTGTCGCTGTTGGCCGGGCTGTTGCCGGCCGCGCGCGGGCAGATCGTCATCGGCGGCGTCACGCTGTCTGACCGCAGCGTGGGGGCCTTGCGCCAGCGCATCGGCTGGCTGGGCCAGCACCCGCATGTGTTTGCCGGCCGGGTCGAAGCCAACATCACCCTGGGCCGGGCCGGCATCAGCGCGGCGGCGTTGCAAGCAGCGCTTGGTGCAGCCCGGCTTGAGGCGGTGCCGCAGGCCCGGCCGATGGCGCTGCTGGGCGAAGGTGGCAGCGGCTTGTCCGGTGGCGAGGCGGTGCGGCTGGCGCTGGCCCGCTTGGCCGTGCAGGGTCAGGCCGATTTGCTGCTGGTGGACGAGCCGACGGCGCACCTGGATACCGACACCGCCGACCGTGTCAGCACCGCGCTGATCGCGCTGGCGCAGGGCAAGACCCTGATTGTGGCCACGCATGACCCGGTGCTGGCGGCCCGCCTGGGGCGCGTCATCCGGCTGGATTCCTTGGGGCTTAGGCTGGCGCTGGAGCAAGCGGCATGACACTGTGGAACACCTTGAGCCCGGCTTTGCGGGCAATGCTCGCCACGCAGTTGCGACCGTTGCTGGGCGGCGCGCTGCTGGCGGCGCTGACGGTGTTGACCGGCATGGCCTTGCTGGGTCTGTCGGGCTGGTTCATTACCGCGACGGCCTTAGCAGGCTTGGTGCCTGCCACCGCCTTCATGTTCGACGTCTTTGCGCCGTCGGCCGGCATCCGGCTGCTGGCCGTGGGGCGCACCGGCTCGCGTTATGCCGAGCGCCTGCTGACGCACGACGCGACCTTCGCCGTTTTGGCCGCCCTGCGCGTGCGCTTGTTCCGCGCTTGGGCGGGGGCCGACGCGGCCCGGGCGCTGCTCCGCCAGCCGGCCAAGCTGCTGTTCCGCCTGACGGCCGATCTCGACGCGCTGGAATCGCTCTATTTGCGCTTGCTCGTGCCCGCCACCGCCGCGCTGGGTGCGGCGGTGCTGGCCGGTTTGCTGTTGGGCTTCATGCATGTCGGCCTCGGCTTGGGCTTGGCGCTGTGGCTGGTCGTCAGCGGCGGAGGCTTGGCGGTCGTGACGGCCCGCCTGGCGCGGCGGCCGGCGGTGCAGCGTGCCCATGGCCTGGAAGCCTTGCGCGCGGCCACCATCGACCTCGTCGCCGGGCAGACCGACCTCTTGATGGCCGGCCGCCTGGACGCTCAGCGCGATGCGTTGGCGCACATCGACCTGCGCTTGGCCCAGGCCGACCTGGCGCTGAACCGCCTGGAGACGGCGGCCGGTGTCGGCTACGCCGCTGCCAGCACGGTGAGCTTGGTTGCCGTGTTGTTGGCGGTGGGCGCGCTGGTCGGCAACGAGGTGATCGGCGTGCCGGGCGCTGCCCTGGCGCTGCTGGTCGCGCTGACGGCCGTCGAGCCGTTTGCGGCGCTGCGACGCGGTGCCTTGGATGCCGGCCGCACCTGGCTGGCACTGAAGCGGCTCGCGCCGCGGCTGGCACTGGCCGAAGTGACTGTGGCAACGTCGCCTGACGACACCGACCCGCTCGCCCTGTGCTTGACCGCTGTCGTGGCACGCTACCCGGGCAGCAGCGCGCCGACGCTGGCGCAGTTCTCGCTCAGCATCGCGGCGGGCGAGCGCGTTGCGCTGATCGGGCCGAGTGGGGCCGGCAAATCGACCGTGCTGGCCGTGGCCACCGCCGAGTTGACGCCCGACGCCGGTACGGTCTCGGCGCACACCGCCTGCTTGCTGAGCCAGCGCACCGAACTGTTCCAGGACAGCCTGCGCGACAACCTGCTGTTGGCCGACCCGTTGGCTGATGACACGAGACTGTGGGCGGTGCTGCAGGATGCAGGCTTGGCCGATACCGTGCGCGCCTTGGCCGGCGGCTTGGACACCCCGCTGGGCGAGGGTGGGCTGGGCCTGTCGGGCGGGCAAGCGCGCCGCTTGGCGTTGGCGCGGCTGCTGTTGCGCGACACGCCGCTGTGGATTCTGGACGAGCCGACCGAGGCGCTGGACCTCGCCACCGCGCACGACGTGTTGCAGCGCCTGAGCCATTTGGCCGCCGGCCGCAGCCTGCTGATCGCGACCCATTTGCGGCGTGAAGCGGCGCTGGCCGACCGCCTGGTTATTTTGCAAGCCGGCCGCGTCAAAGCCGACCTCCGACGTGGCACGCCAGGCTTCGACGCTGCCCTGTGCGCCTTACGCCCCGATTGATCGGTAACAGTTGAAAAGTTAAAAAGGAAGAAGGACATCTCATGGATCTCGACATCGTCGCGCTCTCACGGTTGCAGTTTGCCGTCACCGCGCTGTATCACTTTTTGTTCGTACCGCTGACGCTGGGGCTGTCTATTCTGCTGGCCATCATGGAGACCGTCTACGTGATGACGGGCCGGGTGATCTGGCGCGACATGACCAAGTTCTGGGGCACGCTGTTCGGCATCAACTTTGCGATGGGCGTGGCCACTGGCGTCGTGATGGAGTTCCAGTTCGGCATGAACTGGAGCTACTACAGCCACTACGTCGGCGACATCTTCGGCGCGCCGCTGGCGATCGAAGGGCTGATGGCCTTCTTCCTGGAAGCCACCTTCGTCGGCCTGTTCTTCTTCGGCTGGGACAAGCTCTCCAAGGTCGGCCACTTGGCGACGACCTGGGCGGTCGCCATCGGCTCGAACTTCTCGGCGCTGTGGATCTTGATCGCCAACGGCTGGATGCAGAACCCGGTCGGCTCGGCCTTCAACCCGCAGACCATGCGCATGGAGGTGACCGACTTCTTCGCGGTGCTGACCAACCCGGTGGCGCAGGCCAAGTTCGTGCACACGGTGTCGGCCGGCTATTTGTGCGCGTCCGTGTTCGTGCTCGGCGTGTCGGCCTGGTATTTGTCGAAGGGCCGCCATGTCGAGTTGGCCAAGCGCTCGATGACCGTGGCCGCGTCCTTCGGCTTGGCGGCTGCGTTGTCGGTGACGGTGCTGGGTGACGAGAGCGGCTATTTGTCGAGCGAACACCAGAAAATGAAGCTCGCCGCCATTGAGGCGATGTGGGAGACCGAGCCCGCCCCGGCCGCGTTCACCGCCTTCGGCTTCCCCGACCAGGCCGCTCGCGAGACGCATTACGCCCTGCACATCCCGGCGCTGATGGGCTTGATCGGCACGCGTTCGCTGACCGGCGTCATTCCCGGCATCAACGAACTGGTCGGCCGCGCCGAGCTGCGCATCGCCGGCGGCATCCAGGCCTACGACGCACTGCAGACGATACGCGCCGCCGGCAGCACCACCACCGTGCCGCAAAGCGTGCGCGATGCCTTCGAGGAACACGGCACCGACCTCGGCTATGCCTTGCTGCTGAAGCGCTATGTGGACGACCCGCGCACCGCCACGCCAGCGCAGATCAAGCAAGCCGCCTGGGACACCGTGCCGCAAGTGGCGCCGCTGTTCTGGCTGTTTCGCCTGATGGTCGGCATCGGCGCGCTGCTGATCTTGCTGACGGCCACCTTCTTCGTGCTGTCGGCACGCCGCAAGCTGGACCGCTATGGCTGGTTGCTGAAGGCCGCCGTGTTCGCCATTCCCTTGCCCTGGATTGCCATTGAGGCCGGTTGGTTGGTGGCCGAGTTCGGCCGTCAGCCCTGGATCATCGAAGGCGTGCTGCCGACGGCGGTGGCGGTCTCCAACCTCGGCGTGAAGACGCTGTTGCTGACGCTGGGCGGCTTTATCGCGATCTACACGGTGCTGCTCGTCATCGAAATGAAGCTGATGCTGAAGGTGATCAAGGCCGGGCCGGAACGAGAGCACCAGCCCGCTGTGGGCAATATGGGCAACAAGGGCAACACGGGCGACTCCTTCCGGCCCCTCGTTTCGGCAGCACCTGCTGCTGGCGTCATCCCTCCCCTTGACTTTGCGCGGAGTGAATCATGATCCTGCATGAACTTTTGAACTACGACACCCTGCGCCTGATCTGGTGGCTGCTGATCGGCGTGCTGCTGGTGGGCTTTGCCGTCACCGACGGTTTCGATCTGGGCACCGGCATCTTGCTGCCCTTTGTGGCCCACACCGACCTGGAGCGGCGCGTCGTCATCAACAGCATCGGCCCGGTCTGGGAGGGCAATCAGGTCTGGTTGATCCTGGGCGGCGGCGCGGTCTTCGCCGCTTGGCCGCAGCTTTATGCGGTCTCGTTTTCGGGCTTCTACCTGGCCATGTTCGCGATCCTCATCGCGCTGATCCTGCGGCCGGTGGCTTTCAAGTTCCGCAGCAAGCGCGAGCAGCCGCAGTGGCGTCAGCGCTGGGACGCGGTGCTGTTCTTCAGCGGCCTGGTGCCGGCGCTGATCTTCGGCGTGGCGATGGGCAATGTGTTGCAGGGCGTGCCGTTCCGCTTCAGCGCTGACATGCACATCTTTTACGACGGCAGTTTCTTCGACCTGTTGAACCCGTTTGCGCTGTTGGCTGGCCTGGTCTCGGTGGCTATGCTGGTGATGCACGGTGCCGCCTGGTTGGTCCTCAAGACCGACGGCCCTGTGGCCGAGCGTGCTCGCCGTTACGGCCTGCTTGCCGCGCTGCTCACCATCCTGCTTTTTGCAGTCGCCGGTGGGCTGCTCTGGTCCAGCGTCGAGGGCTACCGCATTACCAGCGTGGTCGATGTGATGGGCCCATCGAATCCGCTGCTGAAGACCGCCGAGGTGCAGGCCGGTGCCTGGTTCACCAATTACGCGGCTCACCCGTGGACGCTGGCCGCCCCGCTGGCCGGCTTCATCGGGGCGTTGGGAGCCGCGTTGGCGCTGGCGGCGCGGCGCGGCGGCTTGGGCTTGCTGGCGGCGGCGCTGTCCATCGCCGGCATCATCCTGAGCGTCGGCGCATCGATGTTCCCCTTCATCTTGCCTTCGTCGATCGACCCGCGCGCCAGCCTGACGGTGTGGGACTCCTCCTCCAGCCACCTGACGCTGTTCATCATGCTGGTCGTGACCGGCATCTTCATTCCCCTCATCTTGGCTTACACCACCTGGGTCTACCACGTGCTGTGGGGCAAGGTCGATCAAAACGCCATCCGCGACGACAGCAGTCACGCTTACTAGGACAACATCATGTGGTACTTCTCCTGGATTCTCGGCCTGCCCCTGGCTGCCGCTTTTGCCGTGCTCAACGCCATGTGGTACGAGCTGATGGACGACGAGGTGATCCGCAAGGAAAAGCTCGCCACCCCCGAACCCGCCCACGGGCAGGAGCGCTTGTAACTGGCCAGCTATGGTCGGCGGCGACCCGCAGAACTTGCCAAGCCAACCGCTAACCGTCCTCGCTAGACCGATGCGCCTGCCCGTCCAATTCCGTCTTGACAGGTATGCTCCGCGCGCGCCTGTTGTCGGCGCGCAGTCGGTCAAGCAACGAGGCGATATATGTCCAAAAACTCCCTAGCGGCGCTGTCCGCCGCCCTCTGCGTCTTCAGCGGTGAGGCGCTGGCGCTGGACAACCGCATCGACACGATTCGCTCCGATGCACCCGAGCTGGCACCCTACGGCCAG
>CANFYD010000049.1 GCA_947450745.1 Burkholderiales bacterium | reverse complement strand
GGGCACTTTGGTGGCGCTTTGGTATTTCGGCTTGCCCCAGCTGGGCATTTTGGGTGCCAGCGAGGTGCGTATCACGCAGGCGCTGCGGGGCTTGGAGGTCAGGGCCGATCTGCATCGTTTCTTGATTTCCAGCGCCATCAAGGAGCGTCGGGAGGACTTGCAGTCCCTGGCCGATGACGCTGGCTTGACGGCCCAATTGGCGCGCGGTGATGCCGCCGGCCTTCAAAAAAATCTGCTGCAGTTGTCCGAGCGTTTTCAACACGCCAACCCGAGCCGTTTTCAGCGCTTGCGCTTGGTGGACCCGAACAGCCGCCGCATCGTCGCCAGCAGCGTGGCTGGCGAGCTGGGGGTTGCCTTTGCAGACGACGGGATGGTTCGGCGCGCCAGCCAGCCGGCTGTCACCGAGTTGGTCGAGCAGCAGGGCGTGTCTGACGGCGTGCCGGGCTTGCTGATCGTGCGGCAGATGCGCAGTCGCAACGCGGCAGGTGTGGCGACCGGGCCGCTGCTCGGCCTGTTGGTCGGGGTGGTCGAGCTGCAGCAATTTGTCGAGCTCGGCTTGCAGGACGAGCTGCCTGTGGGGGAGGCCGGTGGCAGCACCTTGCTGCTCAATCCGGTGGGTCAAGTGCTGGCGCGGTTCACCCGCAGACCGGACGTCGGGCTGGACTTGCCGCTTGGGCGCACGGTCTCGCTCGGCGTGGACGATGCGTTGTTCGACATCGGTGCCAACGGTCAACCGGTGCTGATCGTTTATCGCAACTTGCCCTTGGGCGATTCACAGGCCTGGACGCTGGTGCATTACGCCGGCCCACACGAGGCCCTCGGCGGGTTGCCGGAAAAGGCCAAGCAACTGGGCCTGGCCGCACTGCTGCTGATGTTGCCCGGGCTGCTGTTGGTCCGCTGGGCCGCGCGCGTGCTGACCCGGCCGCTGCTGTCGCTGGCGCAATCGGCCGGCCGCCTGGGTGCCGGTGATTTGTCGACACGCGCGCTGGCGCTGCCCGGTGCCAGCCGCGAGTTCGCTGCCCTGGCGCAGGCCTTCAATGGCATGGCCGACGACATCCAGAAGGCTCAAGCGACGCTGGAAGAGCAGGTGCGCCAGCGCAGTGCCGAGTTGCAGCATTCCGAGGCGCGTTACAGCACCTTGTTTGAAGCGAGTGCCGATGCGGTCATGGTGCTGGACGACTGCGTCGTGATCGACTGCAATCCGGCCGCGTTGCGTATGTTTGGTGCCGCGCAGCGCGAGCGCTTGGTGGGTCAACGGCCGAGTGACTTATCGCCACCCACACAGCCGGACGGCGTTGATTGGCAGGCGGCTGCGACACAGCGGGCGGAGCAGGTGGGTCTGCAGGCCAGCGTCGCTTTTGAGTGGTTGCATCAACGCATCGACAACGGCGCGATCTTCATGACCGAGGTGCTGCTGTGTCGGGTGGACGTAGACGGCCAGACTTTGGTGCAAGCCACGGTCAGGGACATCTCGGCTCGCAAGCTGGCCGAAGCACAGTTGCGGCAGAGCGAGGAGAGCTTGGCCACGACGCTGCAGTCGATCGGCGATGCGGTGATTGCTACCGATGCGCAGGGCCTTATCACCCGCATGAACCCGGCCGCCGAGCGCCTGACCGGCTGGACACTGGCCGAGGCCCGCGGCCAGGCGCTGCCCGAGGTGTTCAAGATCGTCAATGCCGAGACCCGCTTGCCGGCAGTCAACCCGGTGCAGCTGGTGATGGCGCATGGCGAGGTGGTGGGCCTGGCCAACCACACGGCGCTGTTGGCGCGGGATGGGCGTGAATATCAGATTGCCGACAGCGCCGCCCCGATTCGCGATCCGGCCGGGCAGATCGTCGGCGTGGTGCTGGTGTTCAGCGACGTCACCGAGGCTTACCGCGTGCGCGAGGCGCTGGCCAGCAATGCGGAAATGCTGGAGCGCACCGGCGAGATGGCCAAAGTGGGCGGCTGGGAGCTGGACCTGCGCAGCGGCAAGTTCATCTTTTCCCGCCAGGCCTTGCGGATCGACGACATTGATGAGGGCTTCGAGCCGGCTCAGGCACAGGGCTTTGTGCCCAAAATCGACGAAGGCTTTGCCCTCTACGACGCGCCGGAGCGCCAGCGGATCCAGGCCGCTGTGGCGCTGGCCATGCAAGACGGCACGCCCTGGGACTTGGAGTTGCCCAAGCGCACGAGCAAGGGCCGTGCGATCTGGGTGCGCACGCAGGGCTCGGCGGTGCTCGGGGAGGACGGCCGGGTGATCAAGCTGTGCGGCGCGTATCACGACATCACCGAGCGCAAGCTGGCGGAAGCCGAATTGCGCATTGCCGCCACCGCTTTCGAGTCGCAGGAAGCCATCCTGGTGGCCGACGCTGACTGGCGCATCATGCGGGTCAACCAGGCGTTCACCCGCATGACCGGTTACAGCGCGGAGGAGGCGATCGGCCGGTTGCCGTCCGACTTGCTCGCCTCGGGCCAGCAAGAGCCGGACTTCTACGCCGCCCTGACCCAAGCCATCTTCAGTGAAGGTGCATGGCAGGGCGAGGTCTGGGACCGACGCAAGAACGGCGAGGTGTTCCCGGTCGGGCTCAGCATCAGTGCGGTGAAGGGGCCGGACGGCGAAGTGACCCATTTTGTCTCCGGCATGACGGACATCACCCTGCGCAAGGCGAGCGAAGTGCAGATCCAGAGCCTGGCTTATTACGATCCGCTGACGCAGTTGCCGAACCGCCGCTTGCTGCTGAACCGGCTCGAAAAAGCCTTGGCCGCCGCGCTGCGCTACCAGCGCAAGGGCGCGCTGTTATTCGTCGACCTGGATAACTTCAAGACCCTCAACGACACCTTGGGCCATGAGCAGGGCGATCTGCTGCTCAAGCAAGTGGCGCAGCGCTTGAACCACTGCATCCGCGAGGGCGACACCGTGGCCCGGCTCGGCGGCGACGAGTTCGTGGTGATGCTGGAAAACCTGAGTCAGGACAGCCCGGTGGCCGCGACCCAGGCCGAGGCCGTCGGCGAAAAAATCCTGGCCGCTCTGAACCAGAGCTACCCACTGGCCAGCTACGAGCAGCACAGCACGCCCAGCATCGGCATCACCTTGTTCGGCGAGCAGCCCGAGGGCATCGCCGAACCATTGAAACGGGCCGACCTGGCCATGTACCAGGCCAAGGCGGCGGGCAAGAACATGCTGCGCTTTTTTGACCCGCAGATGCAGGCGGTGGTGAGCGCCCGGGCGGCGCTGGAAGTGGGCTTGCGCGACGGCTTGGCGCGCGGCCAGTTCTTGCTGCACTACCAGGCGCAGGTGTCGGGCCAGGGCGCGATCACCGGGGCCGAGGCCTTGCTGCGCTGGCCGCGGCCGCCGTTCGGCTTGGTGCCGCCGGGCGACTTCATTCCGCTGGCCGAGGATACCGGGCTGATCCTGCCGCTGGGCCTGTGGGTGCTGGAAACCGCCTGCCATCAGCTGGCCGACTGGAGCAGGCGCAGCGAGCTGGCCCATTTGACCTTGTCCGTCAACGTCAGTGCCCGCCAGTTCCATCAGGCCGATTTCGTCAGCCAGGTGCTGACGGCGCTGGCGCGCAGCGGGGCCAACCCGCTGCGGCTCAAGCTGGAGCTGACCGAGGGCGTGCTGGTGGCCAACGTCGAAGATGTGATCCAGAAAATGACCGCGTTGAAGAGCGCCGGTGTGGGGTTTTCGCTCGACGACTTCGGTACCGGCTATTCGTCCTTGTCCTACCTGAAGCGGCTGCCGCTGGACCAACTCAAGATCGACCAGGGCTTTGTGCGCGACATCCTGCTCGACCCGAACGACGCCGCCATCGCCCGCATGGTCATCGTGCTGGCGGAAAGCCTGGGGCTGGCGGTGATAGCGGAAGGGGTGGAAACCGAGGCGCAGCGCGTCTTTCTCGCCGCCCAAGGCTGCCACGCCTACCAAGGCTATTTGTTCAGCCGGCCGCTGCCGCTGGCCGGCTTCGAGGCCTTGGTCTTGAATTCGTAGGGCGGGTTGCAACCCGCGTCTGGCCGGTGCAGGGCCGTATCGCCACAGGGCCGTACCCGCCGGCAAACCCAACGCGGGTCGCGACCCGCCCTACCTGGCTGTGCGTTTGTTCGTAGGGCGGGTCGCGACCCGCGTCAGGCCGGTGCAGGGCCGGGTTCAATTTGCCGGCGCCGCGCTCAAGCGGTGCAGCGCCGGGCCGGCCAGCAAGGGCGTGTTGCGACCCTGCGCCCAATCGGCATGGCCGGCAGCGTAGAACGGCGACAGCGGATGGCCGCTCTGGCCGCCCGGCATGGACAAGGTGGCGGCTTCCTCATGGCCCGGTGACACGACCAGCCGCTCCGATTGCCCGAACGCGGCTTGCGCCACATGCGGCAAGTTGGAGTCGCCGCCCTGCGGGACGGACGGCATGTCCAGTAACTGCGCCAGCACCGGAATGGCGCGTGACAGCACATGCTGGATCTGGCTGCGGTTGTGCTGACCCCAAGTGGCTTGAGCCAACGCTTGCTTGCCGTTCAGCGTCAAGTCCAGCACCGCCGCGTCCACTTGGGCCAGCAGCAGCGCATCCCAGCTGGCAAAGCCGGGCGGCAGCAAATGGGCCGGCTGTTGATCAAGCGCTTGGCTGACGCTGTACTCGAACTGCGCCCGCCATTTCATGCCCTTCTTCTCGTCAGGAGGCTGTCCCGCTGCCGGTACCGCCAAAAACGGCTGGGTCCAGGTCGCCCAGAGCAGATCCAGCGTCTTCAGCCGTGCTGCGCGGACCAGCCGGTAGCCGACCTGATCGGCATCGGCGCGGCCATTCCATTGCTGCAGCACCTGCGCCGCCTCGCGGTGCGCTGGGCTGCGCTCCAGCAAGGGCAGCAGGCGCTGGCTCCAGGTGCTGAGAAAGCGCGCCTCGTTGTCGAGGTGGAGGGCACCCAGACTGGCTTCGTCAAAACGGGCGGTCTGGCTGAGTCGGTCGCGGATTTGCTGGGAGCGCGCACCGAGGTCGAAGCCGCCGTCGCCGATCACTTCGGCCGCCGGGCCGCCCAATTGCCGGTTGTTGGCGGTCCAGAGCTGGCCGTCGCTCGGGTTCTTCAGCAGCGGGTAGTCGGCCGGCGTCAGCCAAGTGTGGGCGGGCAGCGGCTCGGTGGCGGCGGACTGGAAGCGGGCATAGCTTTGCGCGATGCCGGGCTGCGACCAGAGCCGGCCAGCCACCGTCCAGACGATGTTGCCGGCGCTGTCGGCGATCAGGATGTTCTGGTGCGGCATGCCGGAGGCTTGGGCAATCAGCGCCGCAGCATCGGCTGTTTGGGCTTGCAGCATTTGCGCCAGCTTCAAGTTGAAGGCTTCGCCCTGGTGGGCGATCCAGCGCAGCGCATAGCGCTCGTTGGGCTGACCGGCTAGGCCCGGCAGTTCACGCACGACGGGGGCGCCGTCAAATTCCAGCACTTCCAGCGGCCGTGCCGCGCCGCCCTTGACGGCGATGTTTTCCTGGAAGCGGCGCAGCCGCTCGGGCGCGATGTTGGCGGGCAGCTTGATCCAGTCAAACCACTGGCCGTAGGCATTGGTGAAGCCCCAGGCGACAGCGCCGTTCGAGCCCACCACCAAGGCAGGCAAGCCGGGCAGGGTCAGGCCGGCGGCGCGCAGCGGCTTGGTGTTGTTGTTGTTGTTGTTGCTTGCATCGGTCAACTCCACTTGCGCTCGGTACCAGATGCTGGGCACGGCCAGGCCCAAATGCATGTCGTTGGCCAGCATCGCGCCGCCGTGCGCGGTGCGGCTGCCGGCCACCGCCCAGTTGTTGCTGCCGATGACCGCCTCTTCGGCGCTGGCGCTGGCGCTGCTGAGCGTTGCGCTGGGTGGCTGGCCGCCGCTGGCTCGGCGCAGGTCGAGCTGTTCGGGTGTGGGCAATTGCAGTGCGGGCAGGGCGCTGCCGTCGAGGGCGGCGTCCCAGCGGCCGCCGCGCGGGTTGAGCCAGTCGAACAGGACGTCACCGGTGCGTTCGCGCAACAGGCTGCGCTCGAAGCCGGCGTCCATGCTGGTGCCTTGCAGCATCCAGAACATTTCGCCGATCACCAGCAGCGAGTCGACCGGCTGCCAGCCCTGTGGCTCGACGCGTAGCAGCAGGTATTGCCAGGGCCGCAGGTTCAGCGCGGCCAGCCCGCTGTTGACGCCGCTGCTGTAGGCCTGCAACAGCGCTTGTTCGTCGGCCGGCAGTTGCGCCAGACGCTCGGTCAGGCGCGCGCGCAGACGGTGGGTGCGGCGGGTCTTGTCGCGCTCCAGCGCCACTTCACCAAACAGGGCCGACAACTCGCCCGCCGCCGAGCGGCGCGTCAGGTCCATCTCGAAAAAGCGTTCCTGCGCGTGGACAAAGCCCAGCCCGCGCGCCAAGTCCAGCGGGTTACTGCCCTGCAGCACGGCGCTGCCGAGGGCGTCGCGGCTGATGTTCAGCGGCGCGTTGAGGCCGGAGAGGGTGATGGAACCGTCGAGCTGCGGCAAGCTGGCGCGCACCGCCGCCCAGGCCAGCAAGGCCAGCAACAGCAACAGCGTCGCCAAGCCCAACACCAGACGGCCGACCCAACGGGTGGTGAAACGGCGCTTCGGTGGCAGGTTGAGCGGAAGGTTCGGCGGTAGGTTCATGGCAGGCTCCTCAAGTCGCGCATTGTGGACTCCTAAAATGGGTCACTATGCCTGCCTACTCTGTTCTGCCGCGCCCGCGTCGCGCGATTGTTTTCCTGCTCTGTCTGGTGTTGGCCGCTTGTTCCAGCAATCCGCTGCGCCCCAGCGATGAGGCCTCAGCGCCCGTGCTGCCGCTGCCCGTGGTGGTCAAACCGGCGGCCAAGCCGCCGCGCTTGGGGCTGGCGCTGGGCGGCGGGGCGGCGCGGGGCTTTGCCCATATCGGCGTGATTCAGGTGCTGGAAGAGCAGGGCATCAAGGTCGACTTGGTGGCCGGCACCTCCGCCGGCAGCTTGGTGGCAGCGCTTTACGCCGCCGGCAAGAACGGCCGCGAAATGGCGACGCTGGCCGAAGGGATGGACGAGGGCGCCATCACCGATTGGGCCTTCCCGACCCGCGGCTTGATCCGCGGTGAGGCGCTGGCCCGCTATGTGCGCGATAAAACCGGCAACAAGCTGATCGAGCAGATGGTGATGCCGCTGGGCATCGTGGCGACCGATTTGTCCGACGGTTCGGCGATCCTGTTCCGCAGCGGCGACACCGGTGCGGCGGTGCGGGCGTCGAGCTCGGTGCCGGCCGTGTTCCAGCCGGTCAAGATCGGCACGCGTGACTATGTGGACGGCGGCTTGGTGGCCCCGGTGCCGGTGCGGTTTGCTCGGCAAATGGGGGCGGAGCTGGTGATTGCCGTGGACATCACCTCGCCACCGGAAGAAAAACCGGGCAGCGACGCCGTCCGCATGCTGCTGCAAACCTTTTCCATCATGGGGCGCAGCATCAACAACTATGAATTGCGCGATGCCGATGTGGTGCTACGACCCAAACTGGACAATGTCGGCAGTGCCGATTTCAGCGCGCGCCGCCGGGCCATTCAAGCCGGTCGCGAGGCGGCGCTGGCGGCGCTGCCCTTGATCCGCGCCCGCATCAGCGCCAAATCTCACTGACCCGGCCAGAAGGACGAAGCCCGCATGACCCCGCTCGAAATTCCGCTTTTTCCGCTGCAAACCGTGCTGTTCCCCGGCGGGTATCTGCCGCTGCGCATTTTTGAAGTGCGCTATCTGGACATGATGTCGCGCTGCCAGCAAGCGCAGACGCCGTTCGGCGTGGTCAGCTTGACCGAGGGCGGCGAGGTGCGCCGGCGCCAAGCGGGGCTGACCGACGGTGCCGGGTTTGTGTCGGAGGCGTTCCAGACCGTCGGCACGCTGGCCCACATCAACGCGTTCGAGCGGCCGCAGCCCGGCTTGATCCAGGTGCGCTGCAGCGGCGGCCAGCGCTTTCGTGTGCTCGGCAGCGAGCGTTTGCCGCATGGCCTGTGGACGGCGAAAGTGGAGTTGCTGGCCGACGACCCGGTGGTCACCGTGCCCGCTGATTTGACTCACCTGGCGCGGGCGCTGCAGCTCTTGCTGCATAAGCTTGAACAAGGTGCAGCCGCCGAAGACCTGCCGCTGCAGCCGCCCTACCTGTGGACCGACAGCACTTGGTTGTCAAACCGCTGGAGCGAGCTGCTGCCCCTGGCCCCTGCCGAGCGCCAGCGCTTCATGCAGCTCGACAGCCCCTTGCTGCGATTGGAGCTGGTGGCCGATCAGTTGGACCGGCTGGGGTTGAGCGGCAACTGAGTGCAGTGCCAGCACTTGTTGATTCGGTATTCGTAGTGCGGGTCGCGACCCGCGTGCGGCCGACTGTGATGCCCGTCTTGTTCCAAGCCAGCCCATGTCGGCACTTCGCTGCTTGTGCCGGAGTCGGGGCGGCGGGGGGGGCGTCGGGTGATTGATGGCCGGCGGAGAAAGCCCGCGGGGCTTGACCCGCCCTACGGGAGTCACCCTCTTGCGGCCAAAAAAAAGCCCAGTGCATGAGCACTGGGCTGAATCGGTTGGAGCTGCAAGCCACAAGGGCTTGGAACAGAACCGAGGAGACAATCGTAAAAATCTTTCAGCTGAATCAAACAAGCCGCCGTGGCGGCCGGTTCAAGTCAATGCAATTCAGGCAGCGCGCTTGGTGGCGCGTGTGACTGATTCCGAAGCCTTGACAGCCGAGCTGGTGGCAGCGGCGAAGTTGGACTCGGCGACATCAGCGGCTTGCTTGGCAGCCTTTTGAACGGATTCAAAAGCGTTGTTGGCAGCGGCAACAGCCGACTTCACCAGAGCAACAGCGTTCTCGGAACCGGCCGGTGCGTTCTTGGAGGCGGTTTCGACGACGGCAGCAAACTTGGACTGCATGTCGGCCATTTGGGCTTCGGCAACCTTGGCCACTTCGGCGTTGGTGCTGGTGGCGATGTCATACAGATGACGGCTGTACGAAGCGGCCTTTTCGGCGCTTGGCTGCAGCAGCGTCGATTGCAGAGCCAGCAGCTCTTGAGCGTCCTTGACCGACAGAGCGGCTTGGGTGGACTCAACGGCTTCGCCCAGGGCAGTCTTGGCGACTTGCATATTCAGTTCGACGAGCTTTTCCACGCCTTCGAAGGCCTTGTTCGTCAGACCGAACAGAGTTTCGATGTTGGCTTTGTGGGCAGCGATGATTTGGTCGGCGGTCAGCATGGTGGAGCACTCCTGATTCGGGGGCAACCCCGAGTTGATTACGGAAAAAACACGTCTTGCGGTGATGAATGTTGCACTGCAACAAAACCGAGTATAGAGATCTGACACAACTTTGCAAGCACTTTTTGTTGCGGTGCAGCAAATTAGGGGGTGCCGCTGGTTTTGAGAGTTCTGAAACGGGTTTTTGTCAAAGCCGTTCCAGCTTGAGGCCCAGCCGTGACACCCGCATGACAGCCGCCCGCCCGCGCTTGCGGCTATCGTCTGCCCCCATGCTTGCCTTCCATTCCGATGCCCACAGCCTGAGCTTGCCGCCGGGCCACCCGTTCCCGCAGTCCAAATACCGTTTGCTGCGCGAGCACTTTGAAGCGCAGCCGGGTGGCTTGCGCATGCAGGCCGCCACCGCCGCCACCGAGGGCGAGCTGGCCTTGGTGCACACGCCCACTTATGTGGAGGCGGTGCTGCAAGGCCGACTCAGCGCGGCCGAGCAGCGCGAGATCGGCTTCCCCTGGTCGCCTCAAATGGCGGCGCGCTCTTGCCATTCGGTCGGTGCGAGCTTGGCGGCCGCGCGCGCCGCGCTGACTGAGGGCGTGGCGGTGAACATGGCCGGCGGCACCCACCACGCTTACGCTGACCGAGGTTCCGGCTACTGCGTTTTCAACGACGTGGCGGTGGCGGCGCGCTTGATGCAAGCCGAGCGGCAGCGTGACCGACCAACACGGCACAGCCGGCCGGATGATCTGCAAGTGCTGGTGATTGATCTCGATGTGCACCAGGGCAACGGCACGGCGGCGATCTTTCGCGCCGACGACAGCGTGTTCACTTTTTCGATGCACGGGGCCAAGAACTTCCCGTTCCGCAAGGAGGCCAGTGATCTGGATGTGGCCTTGGCCGATGGCTGCATTGATGCCGACTATCTGGCCGCGCTCGACACGGCGCTGCAGCAGATCTGGGCCCATTACGGCACCAAGCTGCCGGGCTTGGCGTTCTATTTGGCCGGGGCCGACCCGCATGAAGGCGACCGGCTGGGCCGCTTGAAACTGACCACGGCCGGCATGTTGGCGCGCGACCGCCAAGTGCTTGACGCCCTGCGGGTGCGCGGCATCCCGGCCGCCCTCAGCATGGCCGGCGGTTATGGCCGGGACCTGGCCACCACCTTGGCGGTGCAAGTCAACACGCTGAATGAGGCCGCCCGCAGTTGGGCGCTGTGGCAAGCCGGCCGTCCAGATGACTCAGAGGCAATGGAACAATGCAGCCCATGACCGCAATGACCCGACCCCAAGCCGAACCCCGCAGCGCGTTTGCCCAATTCGAGCGCCTGGGCACCCGCTGGGCCGACAACGACATTTACGGCCACCTGAACAACGTCGTCTACCTGAGCCTGTTCGACACGGCCGTCAATCAATACCTGATACGCGCCGGTGCGCTGGACATCCACGCCGGGGCCGTCATCGGCCTGGTGGTGGAAACGCATTGCAACTTCTTCGACTCGCTGGCCTTCCCGCAGGGCGTGGAAGCCGGCATTCGGGTGGTGCAGCGCGGCCGCTCCAGCGTGCGCTACGAGATTGCCCTGTTTGCCGACGGAGCCGAGCTGTGCGCGGCTCGCGGCCATTTTGTACATGTCTATGTGGACAGCAGCTCGCGCCGCCCGGTCAGCGAGTTGCCGCCCGAATATGTGATCGCCCTGGAAGGACTGACCCTGTGAATCTGTTCGAACAACCGGCTGCTGCAGCCACCGCCGCAGTCGATGCCGCCATCGAGAGCCGCCATTCGATGCGCGCTTATTTGCCCACCCCGGTGTCGCAAGAAACCATCGAAGATATTTTGCGGGTGGCGTCGAGAGCGCCGTCCGGCACCAACACCCAGCCCTGGCAGGTCCATGTGCTGACCGGCGCGGCCAAGCAGCGCCTGTGCGACCGGTTGATGAGCATCTACCGCGACCCGGCCGAATTGGCCAGTCACCAGGAGGAATATGCCTATTACCCGCAGACCTGGGGCTCGCCCTACATCGACCGCCGCCGCAAGGTCGGCTGGGATTTGTACGGTTTGCTGAACCTGGCCAAGACGGACAAGGCCGGCATGCAGCATCAGCATGGGCGCAACTACCAGTTCTTCGATGCGCCGGTCGGCCTGTTCTTCTCGATTGACCGGGTGATGCAGCAGGGCAGTTGGCTGGACTACGGCATGTTTTTGCAAAACATCATGGTGGCGGCGCGCGCGCGTGGCCTGCACACCTGCCCGCAAGCGGCCTTCACCCAGTTCCACCGCGCCATTGCCGACGAGCTGCAGTTCGGCCCGCAGCAAATGCTGGTCTGCGGCATGGCCCTGGGTTTTGCCGACCCCGCCGCTGTGGAGAACAGCCTGGTGACCGAGCGCGCCCCAGTGGCCGAGTTCACTCGGTTCCTGAATGAGTGAAAGCTTGAGAACTTTTTACTGCGCGGCCGCCATGCGTCGTTGGTCGGATGCTCGTGATCCTCACGTACCTGAAGTACGTTCCGGTCCCTGCGCTCCTCCCGCCTAGCCTGACAGCCGCTCGCTACAAAAGTTCTCAAGCTCTGCCCCCAATTTTTTGTAATGACCCTTTTTTGACCCTGTCGATATGCAAAAAGTACTGATCGCCCGCCGCATCTTCCCCGACATCGTGCTGCGCCTGGGCGCGCAGTTCGAGTTGGACATTCATGACGACGACCAGCCCTTGCAACAGCCGGAGTTGATCCGCCGCTTGCAGGGCAAGGTCGGTTTGTTTGCCTCGGGCACCGAGCTGATCGACGCCGCGCTGCTGGACGCCTGCCCCGAGCTGCGCGCGGTCTGCCTGATGACGGTGGGCTACAACAATGTTGATCTGGCGGCCTGCACGGCGCGCGGCGTGCTGGTCAGCAACGCGCCCGATGTGCTGACCGAGACGACGGCCGACTTCGCCTTTGCGCTGATGATGGCGGCGGCCCGCCGGGTCAGCGAGAGCGAGCATTACTTGCGCCGGGGCGACTGGAAGGAATGGCGGGTGGACCTCTTCGCAGGTGCCGATGTGCATGGCGCCACGCTGGGCATTCTGGGCATGGGCCGCATCGGCCAGGCGATTGCGCGGCGCGGTGCCTTGGGCTTCGGCATGCAGGTTATTTATCACAACCGCAGCCGCTTGGCCCCTGAGCTGGAAGCGCCGCTGGGCGCCCGCTGGGTCGAGAAAGAGCAGTTGTTGCGTGAGGCCGACCACTTGGTCCTCGTCCTGCCCTACACGCCCGAGTCGCATCACGCGGTCGGTGCGGCAGAGCTGAGCCTGATGAAGCCCAGCGCCACGCTGACCAATATCGCGCGCGGTGGCATCGTCGACGATGTGGCGCTGGCGCGGGCGCTGGCCGGCGGTCAACTGGCGGCGGCGGGCCTGGATGTGTTCGAGGGCGAGCCCCAGGTCCACCCGGATTTGCTGGCTTTGAGCAATGTGGTGCTGACGCCTCACATCGCCAGCGCCTCGGTGCCGACGCGGCGCGCGATGTGCAATCTGGCCGTGGACAACCTGATCGCGGCGTTGACCGGTGGCGTGCCGCCGACGGCTTTGAATGCGGGGGTGTTGAGTTTGGGTGGTTGATCAGGCCCAACGCGGGTCTTGACCCGCCCTACGCAAACTTGCACCCGATGTTCTCGGTTCACGCCCCACAAAGCCTCGGCCAGCCGTGCCTGAGACAATGCATCCGATGAATCAATTGGACGGAATAGGGCTAGGTGCGGCAGCGCTGT
>CANFYD010000048.1 GCA_947450745.1 Burkholderiales bacterium | reverse complement strand
GCCGTGCGCCTGCATCGCCCAATCGATCACCTGCAACGTCATGGTAGGCGCAAGCACCTTGATCATCGCGATCTCCGCCTTGGCCACCTTGTTGCCCACTGTGTCCATCATGTAGGCGGCATTGAGCACCAGCCAGCGCGTCGAGTCGATCATGATGCGCGCCTGGGCGATGCGCTCACGCGTCACGCCCTGCTCGGCGAAGGCCGCGGTTTCGAAATCGCCCAAGGCCGACTTGGCCCTGGCCGCATCCACCACTGCATGCGCAGCGTGGGTGCCGCCGAGCGGGCGCTGGAAATGTTGTGCGAGCGCGCGCTCAAGCGCGTCGCCTTCGGCAAGACCATCGCGCAGCAGGGCGTCACGCAAGAGCGCATCGCCGAAGCGCGCTGCGGTATCGAGCAGGCCCGCTTGCTGACGCTGAAGGCCGCCTACATGATGGACACGGTGGGCAACAAGGGCGCCAAGGCCGAGATCGCGATGATCAAGATCGTGGCTCCCAACACCGCCTTGAAGGTGATCGACTGGGCCATGCAGGTCTACGGCGGCATGGGCATCAGCGGTGACACGCCGCTGGCGATGATGTGGGCGCACCAGCGCACGCTTCGCTTTGCCGACGGCCCGGACGAAGTGCACCGCCACTCGCTGGCCAAGCTGGAGCTGGCCCGCCACATGAAGCTGCCGGGTGAAGTCCATATGCCGATCACGCGCGGCAGCTGAATTGGGCTGAACGCCGGGCTGGCCGGCCAAATGCTGTGCAACAAACCGGTCGGACCTAAACTGCGGGCTCTTTTCAGAGCCCGCTTTTTTTATCCCTCCACTCATTCATTCATGCCGCATTCGCACAGTTCCGCCGATTACATCCGCAGCCATATCCGCACCGTGCCCGATTGGCCGGCGGCGGGCGTGCAGTTTCGCGACATCACGCCGCTGCTGTCCAACCCGCGCGTGTTCCGGGTTTTGATCGACCAGTTCGTGCACCGCTACTTCGACACCAAGCCGCAGGCGATTGCCGGGCTGGATGCGCGCGGTTTCATCATCGGGTCGGTGCTGGCCTACGAGCTGGGCGTGGGCTTCATCCCGATCCGCAAAAAGGGCAAGCTGCCGTTCACCACGGTGGAAGAAACCTACGAGCTCGAATACGGCAGCGCCACGGTGGAAATCCACACCGACGCGGTGCAACCGGGCGACCGCATCGTCCTGATCGACGACTTGATCGCCACCGGCGGCACCATGCTGGCCGGCGCCAAGCTGCTGCAGCGCCTGGGCGCCGAGGTGATCGAAGCGGCCTGCATCGTTGACCTGCCCGAGTTGGGCGGCTCGGCCAAGCTGCGCGCTGCCGGGCTGCCGCTGTTCACGCTGGTCGCGTTTGACGGGCATTGAAGCAAGACTCAACGTAGGGCGGGTCGCGACCCGCGTCTGGCTGGGGTCCGAGCGGCAATCGTGCTGCGAGTCCGCTCGCTGCGGGGCCGAAGTGCAGGTCACCGGTCCAGCGCACTCTCGACCCGCCCTACGTGGATTGAAGCCCGGAGCCGTCGGACTGACCGACAATAGCGCCATGGCCAAACCAATACCCCGTCTCAGCGCCGAGCAGATCAAGCGCGTCATCGCAGTAGCCTTCGAGGATCTACCCCCTTACAACCTGGTGCTGCAAGAGTTCGCCATCACCCAGGGCGAACTGGTGCAACTGATGAAGCGCGAGCTGACCTCGCCCGCCTACAAGCTCTGGGCCGCGCAAGGCAAGGGCATCAAGAAGCCGACCGCCCGGTCCACCTTCCCGCACGGCCGCTGAGCGGGGAATCCGCGTTGGCAGCGGGCGGCGGCACGACAGCCACCCGCTTTGCAGTTCAACAACTGTTGACTCCGAGTGACACCAAGCCTTCACACAGGGCCGATAGAGTCGCCTGGTGCAAAAAGTCCCTCCGCAACAATCAGTCCCGCTGCGGCAAAAAACACCGGGCCTGAGCATGGCCGCCAACCCGATCACAAGTTCCACGGCAGGTGGTCTGCATGTTGCCGCTTGACGCGCGGGGCTTGCGGCGCTCTTGTGCCTCTGTGCCTGCTCTGCGCCTGCTCGCCGCGCATGCTGCTCGTGCAGGGCGCTGCCAACGAACTGGCGAGGCAAAACCAGGCCAGCGAAGCCGACCCTTTGCTGGCGCGTGATGCTGGCGCGTTCTGCACGTTGGTGATTTCTTGGCTGCCGCTGCTGAGCACGGGCCTGCCGGACTTTGTCGCCGGGAAACGGCGCGAGTAATTGCGCGGGTAAAGCGCTGAACTCAGCGCTGTGCCGAGGCCCGCTGATTAGCGCAGGCGCTTGAATGAAATCATGCTGATCAGCGGCTCACCCAAACAAAGCGCCGCCTGTTCATCGACGATTTCGACCAGCCCTTTGCCTGCCATCGCCTTGATGTCCTTGGCCGCTGCGTCGTAGACAAAGGGATTGTCCAGCGGACTGCCTGCACGCTCCAGCGCCCAAGGAATACCGGGCTTGGCTTCAAGAAAGATCGATTGCGCGATGGTGGACATGAATGACTCCTTGGCTGATTGAACAAATACCGTGACCCCACCGGGCCAGCCAACCCTGAAGGCGATAGTAAAAAGCGGATCACGTTGAAACGGCAGGACCGGCGTGAGGACCGGCGTGAGGACCGGCGTGAGGACCGGCGTGAGGACCGGCGTGATTTTTACACGCTCACGCAGATGACGAGACGGATTTGAGGCTTTAGCAGCGATCGGGGCGCACTGCAGCGCCAACGGTAGGCGCCCGCAAACAACTAGATATGGCCGATTTTTGAGGAGGGTGTGAAAGTCAAGCCACCCCGTACAAATGCTTCTGCAACCCGACAAAGAGCCCGCGCACTTGATCGGGCCGGCCCAGGTCTGCAAAGGCATCTGCCAGCGTGTTGTTGTACTTCAGCTTCAGCAGCGGTGACAGCTTGTCGCCGTCCAACTCATCAACGCCCTGCTTGACGTATTGCGCCAGCACGAAATCGACAAAGGCCTGCTGCTTGTCGGTGCAGTCCGCCGCCGCAGCCGTGGCTGACTGAGCCGCAGCAGCGCGCACGACCCGGCTCACCGGGTCGGCCGCAAACGCCACATAGGCCAGCACGTCGAACAGGTCGCAGTTTTCAGCCTCGATGATCACTTGCATCTCGGCCAGCGGCTCCCAGCCGAAGCCCTTGTCGGACAGCCCCGCCAACAGCGCCTTGCGGGTGTCCGGGTCGCTCCAGAGGCACCGCAGTTCGTCCTCATCCTTGAAGAACTCGGGCAGCGCGCCGTACAACAAGGTCAGGAACTGAGCGGCCGACATCGGCGTGCCGTCGGCGCTCCAGAATGAGGTGGCCGTCATGTGTTGCAGCAAGCGAGTCTTGCCGTCAGCCAGTTGAATTCGGATCTTCGGGCGGGCCGCCGCTGTCACAGCAGTCAGCGCTGAAGGTGCCGGCTCGGCGGCGGTCAGCACCGCAGCACCTTCGCCGGTGCTCAGCACGCTGGCCGCAACGGCGGGCTCGGGCTCCAGCGGCTCGCCGTCCCATTCCGGATCACTGAAATGGTGGTGCGCCCGCACGAAGTCGTAAATAGTGAAGTAGTCCTTGCCGTCATACAGCCGCGTGCCGCGCCCGATGATCTGCTTGAACTCGATCATCGAGCCCACCGGCCGCATCAGCACGATGTTGCGCACGTTGCGGGCATCCACGCCGGTGGACAGCTTTTGCGAAGTGGTCAGGATGGTCGGGATGGTTTTCTCGTTGTCCTGGAACGCTCGCAGTTGCTGGTCGCCCAAGGCGCCGTCATCGGCCGTCACGCGCGCGCAGTAATGCGGGTCGGTGCTGGTTTTGGCCTGGTTGATCAGGTCACGCACCATCGCCGCATGGTCCTGGGTGGCCACGGTTTCGGGGGGATCGGTGGCCGGCGGAGAAAGCCCGCGGGTCGCGACCCGCCCTACGGGATGGTGTTTTTCGTAGGGCGGGTCGCGACCCGCGTGGTGGCGGACGAATCAATGCATCGAGGCTCGCGCAAGGCCAGCCCAGCTTAATCAGTGGGGCCGGAGCGGCCGCGCCGGTCCAACCCCAACTAATCAGTGAGGTCAGAGCGGCTGCGCCGGTCTGACCCCAAACCATTACTTGCCTATGCAAAACTTGCTGAATATCTCCCCCAGCAGGTCGTCGGCGCTGAAGCTGCCGGTGATTTCGCCGAGGGCGTCGTGGGAGAGGCGGAGCTCTTCGGCGAGGAGGTCGAGGGCGGGGGGAGTTTGGGTGGCGACGGCGAGAGCGAGGGTCAGGTGGTCGTTGGTGCGCTTGAGCGCCTGGACATGACGCTCGCGGGCGATGAACAGGCCTTCGGGTGTGGCTTGCCAGCCGACTTGTTGCAGCAGGCGTTGGCGTAAGTCGGCCAGGCCTTGGCCGGATTTGGCGGACAGCATCAATGCGCCGGCAGGCCGGCCATCAAACGCAGCGGCGTCGGCCTTGTTGTAGACCTGCAGGATGCGTTCGGGCGGGATGGCGGCCAAGCGGGCTTGAATGACTTGGTCACCGGCCTCGTAGTCGGGTTGGCCCAGGCGGGTCAGGTCATGCATGAAGAGCAGCACGTCGGCGTCGGCAATCGCGTCCCAGCTGCGGGCCACGCCGATGCGCTCGACTTCGTCGTCGGTGTCGCGCAGACCGGCGGTGTCACTGATGTGCAGCGGCACGCCCTCGATCTGTATCGTCTGGCTGACCTTGTCGCGCGTGGTGCCCGGCACGGCGGTGACGATGGCCAGTTCGGCCCCGGCCAGCGCGTTCAGCAGCGAGCTTTTGCCCACATTGGGCTGGCCGGCCAGCACCACCTTGATGCCTTCCCGCAGGATGGCGCCCTGACGCGTGCGCTGCAGCACGGCAAGCAGGCGGACTTGCAGGCGGGCGAGTTGGCCCAGCGCGTCGGCCTGCTCCAGGAAGTCGATCTCTTCCTCGGGGAAATCGAGCGTTGCTTCGACCAGCATGCGCAGCTTGATCAGCGCGTCGCGCAGCACGCTCACTTCGCTGGACAGCGCACCGGCCAGGGCGCGGCTGGCGCTGCGGGCGGCCGCCTCGGTGCTGGCGTCGATCAGGTCGCTGACGGCTTCGGCTTGGGCCAGGTCGAGCTTGCCGTTCAGAAAAGCACGTTGAGTGAATTCGCCCGGTTCGGCCAAGCGGATCGCCAGCCCCGCGCCGGCTTCCAGGCAACGTGCCAGCAACAGTTGCAACACCACCGGCCCGCCATGCGCTTGCAGCTCCAGCACATGCTCGCCGGTGTAGGAGTGCGGGGCCGGGAACAGCAGGGCCAGGCCCTGGTCGATCGCCTCACCGGCGGCGTCAAGAAACGGCAGATAAGTGGCTTGGCGCGGCTGCAGCGGGCGGGCGCAGAGGGCGGCAATCAGCGGGCTCAGGTCTTGGCGGGAGGAAACCCGGAGGATGCCGACCGCTCCGCGTCCGGGTGCGGTGGCGATGGCGGCGATGGGGTCTTGATGGCGAGAAAGCATCCAACGATTCTCGCTGGAATGACGCAGCTGCCTGAAGCCAGGAATTTGGCGCGGGGGAGGCAGGGTCAAGCGCTCGCATGAGGCTTGGCCTGGGCCTGTTTCCACACATCGGTTGCCTGAAACCGGCTGTGGAGCTCTGCCCCGCTGACGCAATTTGATGCCTGGCCGCCCCCAAAAAGAAGCCCCCGAATGCGGGGTGTGTGCGGGGGCTTCGTGACTTTTTGGCGATTTGGCGGTGCGCTATCGACTCGGCGCACGGATCAGCCTGGCATACCGAGGGCTGCGCGCCCATCCCCCAGCTGAGGCTTGACGAAGCACGCACGCCACGAACGGCCTGGGCCGCTGCAGTTGCGCTTGATCCTGAGGCATCATGTGCGACTTTTCAAAGCAGCCCGCCCTTGGACGACTCAGCGAACCTTGCCCCCGCTTTGGGCGCAGACCTGTACCGTGAACTCAAGCAAATAGCCCGCCAGCGCATCCGCCGCAGCGGGCCGCTGACGCTGCTGGACACCACGGCGCTGATGCACGAAAGCTGGTTCCGGCTGTCGCGCCGCGCGGACTGGGCGGCGATGGGCAAGCCGCATTTCATGGCTTATGCGGCCACCGCCATGCGCTCCATCGTGGTCGATTACGCCCGCGCCCGGCAGGCTGTGCAGCGCGGCGGCGGGGCCACCCACCTCGACCTGGACGCGCTGCCGACGCTGGCCCAGCGCGACGACGAATACCTGGCCGTCCATGAAGCGCTGAGCGCGCTGGAATGCAGCGACCCGGGGCTGGCGCGATTGGTCGAGCTGCGCTACTTCGCCGGCCTGGAAGAAACCGAATGCGCCGAGCTGCTGGGCGTGGCGCGGCGCACCGTGCAGCGCGATTGGCAAAAGGCACGCGCCCTGTTGTTCACCTTGCTGAGTTCATGAACAAGAACCTGCTGGAGCACTGGGCCGACATCGCGCCGCTGCTGAACGAACTGCTGACCCTGCCCGAGGCCGCGCGGCCAGGCTTTCTCGATGGCCTGCCGCCGGCCCAGCGCGCTTGGCGGGCGGCGCTGGAGCAATTGCTGCGCTCGGACGCGGCCGCCGCGTCGGCCGGGTTCATGCAACAAGCGGCCAGCCTGCCGGATTTATCCGCTGAGGCAGGGGGTGACTGGCAGCCCGAACAGGTGCTGGGCCCCTGGCGCTTGATCCGCGAACTGGGCCGGGGCGGCATGGCCAGCGTTTGGCTGGCGCGGCCGGCGGCAGGCGAGTTCCAGCGCGAGGTGGCGCTCAAATTACCGCATAGCCCGGCGCCACAGCTGGCCGAGCGCTTCCGCCGCGAGCGTGATGTGCTGGCTCGCCTGAATCATCCCGGCATTGCGCGGCTGTTCGATGCCGGGGTGACCCCCGAGGGCTTGCCCTGGTTGGCGCTGGAGTGGGTGGACGGCCAGGACTTGCTCGCCTGGTGCGCCGCACAACAGGCCAGCATGACCCAGCGTGTCGACCTGCTGCTGCAAGTGGCCGACGCGCTGCAATACGCCCATGGCCGCTTGGTCATCCACCGCGACATCAAGCCCGCCAACGTGCTGGTGCAGCGGGATGGATCATTGGGGAAGGTCAGGCTGCTGGATTTTGGCATCGCCCGCTTGCTCGATCAGTCCGGGCCGGATCAACCAGCGCAAGCTCCACTGACCCAGCTTGGCCAGCGCCCGATGACGCCTGAGTACGCCTCGCCCGAGCAGGTGCGCGGCGAGGAGCCGGGCGTCGCCTCGGATGTGTATGCGCTGGGCGTGCTGGCCTACCGCTTGCTCAGCGGCCACAGCCCTTATGCCGCTGCGGCGGCCGCGCACCGGCCGGCGCTGGAGCAGGCGATTCTGGAATTCCAGCCGCCGCCGCCGTCGCAAATGGCGGCCGACAAGACCCAGCAAAAAGCGCTGCGCGGAGATATCGACACCATCGTGCTGAAGGCTCTGGCCAAGGAAGCCGGCCAGCGCTACGCCACCGTGGATGCGCTGGCGGCCGACCTGCGCCGCCATCTGGCCGGTGTGCCGGTGCTGGCGCGCGGGCCGTCGTGGCGCTACGCGGCCGAGCGCTTTGTGCGGCGGCACCGGGCGGGCGTGGCAGCCAGTGCGCTGGCGGTGGTGGCGCTGATGAGCACGACAGGCTGGGCGCTGTGGTCGGCCCAACAGGCGCGCACCGAGGCGCGGCGGGCCGAGGCGATGTACCAGTTCACCGTCGGGCTGTTCAACCCCGATCAAGACCAGTTCGCCAACATCAAGCAACCGGACCTGCCGCTGAAGACGGTGGTCGAACGCGGGGCGCGCCGGGTGCTGACGCAGTTGCAAGATCAACCCGAGGCGCGCGTGCGCTTGCTGCAAGACCTGGTGCCCTTGTCCGAGCAACTGGGCCTGATCGACCTGGCGGTCGCGCTGGCGCAGGCCCGCATCGACGACACGAAGCGCTTGCATGGCGATCACAGCGTGGCCTACGCCGATGCCTTGCGCTCACAGCTGCTCGTCCTCGACTCCACGGCGCAGTTTCAGCAAGGGTTCGAGGTCGCCCGCAAGGCCTTGGCCATCTACGAGGCACGGGGTATTCAAGACCCGGTGCGGCTGGCCACGGTGCATGAAAAGCTGGGCGGCTTTGGCATGCGCCTGCACGCGCCCGACCCGCAGGACGCCGCCCACTTGGAGCTGGCGGCGGCCTTGTTGGCGGGGCAGCCGAATATCAACACCTTGGCACTGACCTATCTGCAACTGGGCCTGTTGCGCGCCTACCTGGGCGACCTGCCGGCGGCCTACAGCGCGGGGCTGAAGGGGCTGGAGGTGAACCGCCGGCAGTTCGGCGCGGAATCCTGGCAGGCGGCGCAGACGGAGAGCTTTGTCGGCACCTGGGCCGACATGATTCAGCGCCCGGCCGAAGCGGAGGCGCTGCTGCGCCACAGCGTAGCCACCACCCGCCTGCTGCAAGGGCCGGATGCCATCGGCCTGGCCCGCTCTGAAATCGCGCTGGCGAGCGTGCTGTTTGGCGGCAGCGGTCGCGCTGAAGCCCAACAGCTGATGGGCAACGCCTTGCGCATCGTCCACTTGCCGCAGAACGCCAATTTCAATGGTTTGAAGGATCAGGTGCAGGTCGGTGCGCTGGGCCTGGCCGTGCGCAGCGGCGATGGGCCGGCGATGCAAGCAGGCTGTAGGCCGTACGAGAATGCGCCAGCGGCGCTGAAGTCCACCACGCCCTATTTCGCACTGTTGGCGACGCAGGCTTGCGCGGCCAGCGCCTTGCATGACGGCGACTTGGCGCGCGCCGCCCAAGCGCTGGCCGCGACCGGCGCGATCGACAGCTACTTCGCCAAAGCCCCAGCCTGGACCATGTCCCTCGACCTGCGCCGTGGCGAGCTGGCCCTGGCCCGGGGCGACAAGGTGGCGGCGCTGCGCTGGTGGCGCCACAGCCTGGCCGTCAGCAACACGACCCAACTGGCCTGGCAGGCGCGCGCCTGGAGGCTGATCGCCCAGCACACTCGCATGGACGCCGCCGAACTGGGCCGCCTGAACGCCTTCAAGCAACAGCTGACGCAGGTGGGCGGCGAACGCTATTACGCCGAGTTCCTCGCGCTGCTGAGCGAGGCGGAGAAGGCGCAGGCTCAGGGTCAGATATAGGCTCAAACACCGGCCTGAACTCGCTCATCGGGCGCACTCCGCGTGGTTGCGGTTGCGGTTGCGGTTGCGGTTGCGGTTGCAGTTGCAGTTGCAGTTGCAGTTGCAGTTGCAGTTGCGATTTTTTGTGGCGCTGGCGCTTGGAGGCCGCCGATTGCGTCAAAGGGAGCAGGAGCCCCGTCGGGCTTCATCAGGAGCTTTCTTCATGAATCCACGTTATTCCGCCCTCGCCTTGGCCACTTTCCTGTCGCTGGGCCTGCTCGCCGCCTGTGGCGGGGGCGGCGGCAGCAGCAGCGACACAAGCAGCGGCAGCACTAGCGCCAGCCTGTTTGCCATCGACCCCGCCAGCATCACGCCCACGGCGGCCACCACCGACCAGCCGTTTCAGTACCCCAACGTGCTGGAGTTCTACGCCTACGGCAGCAGTTGCCGGTCTACGGCGCTGGGGCAGGCGGTGCTGGTGACCGACAACACCGTGACCTACAGCGACGGCACGGCCACGCCCGAGCACATGAAGCGGGCGGCCCAGTACGCCGAAGCGTCGGTGCGCACGTTGCGTGACAAGTTCGGCCTCAGCGCACCGAACAATATCGGCTTTGACGGGCAGAAGGTGCGCGTCTGCGCCGCCATCAGCGGCAGCAGCACGCAAAGCAATGGCTCGGCCGGCATCCGCACCCTGCACCTCGGCACGCCCGAGGGCTACAGCGGCCTGGGCACGCTGGCGTTTCACGAAACCACCCACATGGTGCAGGCGCAGGCGCTGAACTGCCAGACCCAGCAATATGGTTGGGAGCGCTGGCTGACCGAGGGCATGGCCCTGCGCGTGGCCGGGCAAGACAGCCCCAGCCAGGGCGACTTGAACAGCTTGCAAACAGCGTTCAGCGGCCTCGACGCCAACCTGCCCTTTGGCGACATGGACCAGCGCGTCTCGGTGCGCAGCGACCGCTACCCCGGCTACCGGCTGGCGGTGGACACCTTGCTGGGCGAGACCGGCAAGACCGAGCTGGACCTCTACCGTTTCATGAAGAAAGTCGGCGACACCAGCGGCTGCCCGGGCGGCGGCGCGATCTATGTGCTGGGTGCCCCGGTGGCGGGCTGGAAGGCGGCCTTCGACGCCAGCTTCGGCACCGACCTGCGCGGCACCGGCGTGGCGGGCAGCGGCTTTTGGGCCTTGGCGAAGAAGTACGCCAAGTAGTCCACGGCGGCAGCACACCCATAAAAAAAGCCTACGCACGCGTAGGCTTTTTGTTGGTGCAGCGGACCTGAACGGTGGGGCTAGCCCTGCACGCCCAAGCGCTTGTTGATCATCCATTGCTGGGCGATGGACAAGATGTTGTTGGTCAACCAATACAGCACCAAACCGGCCGGGAAGATGAAGAACATGAAGCTGAAGGCCAGCGGCATGATCCACATCATCTTGGCTTGCATCGGGTCCGGCGGCGTCGGGTTGAGCCAGACCTGGAACAGGCTGGAGGCGGTCATCAGCAGCGGCAGGATGAAGTACGGGTCTTTGACGGCCAAGTCGACGATCCAGCCCAACCACGGCGCACCGCGCATTTCAACGGTGGACAGCAGCACCCAGTACAAGCCCATGAAGAAAGGCATTTGCAGGAAGATCGGCAGGCAGCCGCCGATCGGGTTGACCTTTTCCTCGCGATAGATGCGCATCATTTCCTGCTGCATCTCTTGCGGTTTGTCCTTCAGGCGCTCGCGCATCGCTTGCACCTTCGGGCCCACGGCCTTCATCTTGGCCATGCTCTTGTAGGCGCTGGCGTTGAGCCAGTAGAAGGCGATCTTCAGCAGCACGACCAGCGCGATGATGGCCCAGCCCCAGTTGCCCAGCAGGCTGTGCAATTGGTCGAGCAGCCAGAACAGCGGCTGGGACAGCATCTTGAACATGCCGTAGTCCTTCACCAGATCAAGGCCAGGCGACAGCAGCGCGAGCTTTTTCTCTTCCTGCGGGCCGATGAACAGCTGGTCTTGCTTGGTCACCGTCGCGCCAGGGGCCAACGGTGCCAGGGTGAACACCATGCCGACCGCGTATTGCTCGGGCACGGCACCGGCCACCTTCTTGGCGAAGAACTCGCGCGGCACGGCTTCGTTGTTCAGCCAGGCGCTGGCAAAGTAGTGCTGGACCATCGCGACCCAGCCGTCGTTGGCCGTTTTCTCGATCTCGACATTGCCCTTGTCGATGTCCTTGAACTCGATCTTGCGGAACTTGCTCTTGTCGGTGTAGGCGGCCGGGCCGGTGAAGGTGGAATAGACGCTGGAGCCGCCCGGGCCGGGCATGCCGTCACGGATCAGCTGCACATAAACCTGCGGCGTCACGGCGGCTTGGCCTACGTTGATGATCTCGTGCTTGACGCCGACCACGTAGGTGCCGCGCTTGAAGGTGTAGGTCTTGATCAGCTTGACGCCGCCGAGTTCCGGCGACTCCAGGCGCAGCGACACCTCGCTGGCACCGTCTTGCAAGGTGCGCTCACCCGGCGCCACGGTCATCAGCGTGTTGTGGGTCGGCAATTGCTCGCCATTGCTGCCCAGCAAGCCCGATTGCGCCTTGTAGCTGCGCAGTGCGGCGTCCAGCAGCACGATCGGGTGGATGTCGACCTTGGGCTTGTCCTTGATCCCGACCATTTGCAGCAGCGGGTCAAACAGGCCGTGCTCGGGGGAATCGAGGTAGTTCAGCAGCTCGACGCGGGTGAAATCACCGCCGAGGCTGTCGACGGTGACCTTCAGCACGTCGGTCGTGATCAACACTTTCTCGCTGGCAGTGGCCAGCGGCGCGCTGGTCGGCACGCCGGCGTTACCCATGCCCGGCAAGGCCGACGGCGTGGGCACCGAACCATTGGCCTGTGCGGCACCGGGGGCTGAACCTGCCGCCACCGGCTTGGAAGCGGCGGGGCTGAACATCGACGGATGCCCGTTGTGCTTTTGCCAACCGTCCCACAGCAGGACGAGAGACATGGTGAACACCACCCACAGCACGGTGCGGCGTATATCAGTCATGAGGAGGCTTCTGATTTGGAGGATCGGGGAGATCGGGAGGACCGCGAGGATCCAGCTGGGGCCGACTTGCACCCCAGACGGGTGAACAAGGCAGGCGCATTGTCAGGCACGCCGTCGTGGCCACCTGCGCAAAAGGGGTTGCAACGCAAAATACGGTAAGCCGCCAAATAGGTGCCCGCCGCTGCGCCATGCTGTTGCAGAGCTTCGATGGCGTACACCGAACAAGTCGGTTCAAACCGGCAAGACGCGCCCAACCAGGGGCTCAGCAGCAGGCGATAGCCTCGCACCAAACCGATCAGCGCACGCTGCGTGATGGAGAGTGGATTGAGCATGATTCGGGCTCGACCCTCAGCTTGACGCGCGTGCCAGCACACGCTCGACCAGCTGCGCCAGTTCCGCATGCGCGGCTGAGCGCAGCGCCTCGGAAGCGGCGCTGGGGAAGAGCTTGCGATCGAACGGGGTACGCAAACGCACCACCCAGAGACCGGGCGGCAACGTGCTGTGACCATCAAAGGCCGCACGGATCTGACGCTTCAGCAACGAACGGGTGACCGACCGGCGCGCATGCCGCTTGGGCACGATGGCACCCAACCAGCACGCTTTCGGCAAGTCATCCACAGGGCTGGGGAGCACCTGTGCATCGCCTGTTGATAACTTGGCTGCGGCAGTGGATAAAACTTTGGCAGCTTTGCTCGGGCAAGCGGCAATGTGGTGCACTGCAAAGTGAATGCTGCGCATCCGACTGCTGCTGGCCAACACACGTTCGAAGTCGGCCGATCGCACGATGCGGCCGATGCGGCCGATCACGGGGTCAGTGTTGTTCTGACTCAGACAGCCAGGCGCTTGC
>CANFYD010000047.1 GCA_947450745.1 Burkholderiales bacterium | reverse complement strand
GTATAGCCGGAGCGGGTCAAAAAGACTTCGATACCGTCCAGCTTGAAAAACCCGCCGGTCATGAAAGTAAGTTGGGCCACAGCGGCGTTCAAACGTGACAAAGCGGTCACCGCTTGCGGGCCTTGCAAGGCCAGCAAGGCTTGCTCGGGCATGGGCACGACTTGGCACTGGCCGCCGATGTGGGCCTGCACATGGGCGATGTCTTGCTGCTTGCAACCGGCGTTGACCACCAGGAACAGGTCATCCGGGCGGCGGGCAATCATCAAATCGTCCAGGATGCCACCGGCCTCGTTGGTGAACAGGGCGTAGCGCTGCTTGAACAGGCCCAGATCGACCACATCGACCGGCACCAGCGTTTCCAGCGCGGCCGCCGCGTTGTCACCAATCAAGCGCAGTTGGCCCATGTGGGAGACGTCGAACAAGCCGGCTGCCGCACGGGTGTGTTTGTGCTCGGCCATCACGCCGGTGGCGTATTGCACCGGCATGTCGTAGCCACCAAAGGCCACCATCTTGGCACCCAGCTCAAGGTGCAAGGCGTGCAGCGGCGTGGTGAGGAGGGCGGCAGCGGGTGCCGAAAGAGAAGCACTGGCGTCGTGAGCATCGGACATGGCAAAACCTTCGAGGGCAGGCAACGGGCCCATTCCGACCAAGGAATGGGACAGGGATGCCCTCGCTGTCCGCTTTACCTGAGAGATTGGCCGCAGGCGATTTGCCCGCAGCTTGCCCCTTCGGTGGCCAGGATCACTTGTCAGCGACAAGCTCCCGACTCTCTCCAGTGAGGAACGCCCGCATTCTTGTGGTCGGGCGTTTTGTCAGTCCTTTTGCCTGAGCGTTTGCAGCGTGGGATCACCACAACCACTGCGCCTTCGGCGGCTCGCTATGAGTAATTCACGCAAGCTCTCTCCTGACGACCGGAATTGTAGCGGTGAATTTTTGGGGTTCAGCCAGACAAACGGACAGTTTGCAATCACGTTAAATCGTCATCCTCAGCCGCCGAATCCGCTACCGGCAACTCACCCAACAACCTCGCGGCGCGGCTGCCGATAGCTGATTCGGCGCGGAAATAGCCGACCACTGCGGCGGCGGACGCGTGGCCAGTCAAGGCCATGGTTTCGCCGATCGGCACGTTCTGGCGCGCCGCTTCAGTGACGAAACCGGAGCGCAGCGAATGAGCCGAGTAGCCGCCGCTCAAGCCCGCCAGTGCGGCACGGGCCTTGACGATGTCGCGCACCGCAGCGGGCGAAAGCGGCTCGGCAATCTTGTCGCCCCGCCGGATGCGCCTGAAGATCGCGCCTTCGCTGATCTCGCTGCGCTGCAACCAGGCCTCCAAGGCGTCGGCGGACGGGCCAACGACCGGCTTGTCCTTGTCAGACTGTGCGCTGCCGGCTTGGTTGGTCTTGGAGCGATGCAGGGTGAAAACGTAAACCCGGTCGCCCACTTTCTGGACGTTCTCAATCGCCGCAGCGGTGACCTCGGAGCGACGCCGGCCACCGCTTGTCCAGGCAAACAGCAGCAGCGCGCGGTCCCGCACGCCGCGCAGCGAATCGTCGCAGGTCTCCAGCATCGCTTCCAGCGGGTCCTTGGTCAGCGCCATTTTCTTTTGCGGCACCACGCCGCGCTTGGAATAGGCCCGCCGGGTTTTCGACAACAGCTCCCGCACGGCAGGGTCTTGGCAAGGGTTGTCCAGTGCTTGCAATTGATGCACCTTGGACAACACGCTGATGCGGTGCATCAGCGTAGCCAGCGCCGGAGCACCCAGCTTGGCCTTGTATCCAGAAGCCACCAAGGCCTGGTCCACGGCCGAAGGCAACTCGGTGCCTAGACCCAACGCTGTCTTGCGCTCCGCATGGTCGACGATGAATTGCAGCACCACCGGCACCGCGACGGGGAGGCTGAGCGCTTGGGCGTAACGCAGCCAAAACCAGGCCGCCCAGTAGCGCAGCGCCGATTGATAGCTACGCACCGTATTTTCGGATTCCCCCTCGGCCAGCAGGGCGCGCATCGCCTCAACCGCCAGTGGGGCGAGCTGCTCAGGGTTGAGCGGGGCGACATCCTGCATCGCCAAGTCCAGCAAATTTGTCTGTACGAAAGGCGTGAGGGCAGCAGTAGGCGGTTGATCTGATTTCGTCATTCAGTTAGATATGTTGTAATACGTTTACTGTTTTACATCATACAATTTATATTGTTTACTAACGATAACTATTTATTATCGTGAGTAAATTAGCCCGACAGTAGGGCGCTTTACATCAGACCGTGAGAGGGTGGCTATGAGCCGTGGCATCAATCAAATCGACGTTTGGCAGGCCTGCGATACCTTGCTGCTGGCGGGGGCGCGGCCCACCATCGAACGGGTGCGCCAGACCATCGGACGAGGATCGCCGAACACGGTCAGCCCTTATCTGGACAGCTGGTTCAAGCAACTTGGCACGCGCATCCAGGACCCGAATGCCTTTACCGCGAACTCCGCGCGTTCCGCGACGCCCGACCCGGTCACGCAAGCGGCCCAATTGTTGTGGGAAGCGGCGGTTGAACAAAGCCGTGTGGACTTCGACCAGCGCTTGCAAGATGGCCTGGCGACGGCCGAAAGCAGCGTGGCGGCCGAGCGACTGCGGGCCGAACTGGCCCAAGCTGAAGCGACGGAGGCGATCCGGCAGAACGCCGAGTTGCTGCTGGAGTTGCGGGCTTTCGACACTGTCGTCGAACAATGCCGATTGCTGCAGGCAGCGGCCGACGCCAAGCTCGAAAGCGCCGGGCGCGAGATTCAGGATCTGCGGGAGCGGCTGGACGCTGCAGTCTCCGAACTTGCCGCTGGTCGGGAGTCCGCAAGGCAAGAAATCGACCTGGCTCAGGCCCGCAGCATCGCAGCCGAGCGGCGTGCGGCGTTGGACATGGACTCGGAGCGAACGGCCCGAGCCAAGGCCGACCGTCGTGCCGAAGCGCTGGAAAAGAAGATAGCGGCGCTGCAAGAGGACCTGTTGACCGAGCGAACCGCGTCGATCGAGCAGTCCGCCAAAGCCCAGACCGAATTGCAACAGTTGCAGCAGTTGAGAGAAGCCGCCCAGCATCAGGTGAGCGCGCAGGCCGACTTGAACCGACAACTGACCGAGTTGTCCGCAGCCTTGGTCGCGGCGCAACTGCAAGCCCATGCCGCTCGCGCCCAGTCCGACATGGCGGAACGCTTGATGCTGTCCAAGAAAACCTTGCGGCCCAGCAGCAAAGAGCGATCACTGGCCAAGAGCCGCGCCTGAGATTCAAGCTTTGCCCGGCGTCACCAGTCGATCACCAGCGTTTGCCACTCGTCGGTACGGCGGGTGTGCAGACCGGAAACTCCCCATTCCCCAAGCCGCAACCGTTGACTTGATTTTACATAATATACATTGTCGATAACTTAACTGAGGCTGAGGTCAAGCTCAAGAAACCAGCGTGATCGGGTCAACATCCACCAAGACCTCATCCTCCGCCTCGTCAACCAATCGATCAAAGTCGGCGGCGGCTGTTGCCAAGCCTTTGACGATCAGCGGCTTGTCGAGCGGATGGTAAATGTGGCTGTGCAGATGATTCAACAGTTCGGAGTGCTCCATGGCCTGAATCACGTGCTCCGGGTTCAGCAGCATGGCAAAGGGGCTGACGAGATGGGCATTCAACATGGTGGACTCCTGGGGTGTCGCGGTGTGTGTAGCCCACTGTAAAGACCCAGGCGTTCGAGCACAGTCGGGGCCGCGCCATCAAATTTGTAAGGTAACTTCCTAGTTATTCGGCAGATGACTGCTAACGAACTTGGCCGTCGCCCAAGTCGCCCTTGGCGAATCCGGACTAGCGCGAACCGGTGTCGAGAATTTTCAGCAGCGAATCGCGGCCGGCGGCGCGGGCAAAGTCTGCGGCGCTCAAGCTTTGGGCATTGACCAACGTTGCATCGGCACCGGCCTTGAGCAAGGCTCCGGCCAAATCCATCGCGCCGTAACGGGCTGCCATCATCAGCGGCGTGGTGCCGTTGGCTGAGCGGGCATTGATGTCGGCGCCCTGCTTCAACAACCAAGCGGCCACGCCGTTGTCAGGACCGCTGCAGGCGTAGTGCAGCGGCGTCCAGCCGGCACGGTTGACCAAAGCGCCCTTCTTGACCAATTGTTTGACGCCCTCCAACTGCCCCGTCACTGCGGCCAACATCAGCGGCGTTTCCCCGCTGGTATTGGCCGAGTTGACGTCTAGCCTGGGGTCGGCCAAGAGGCTGGTCAAGGCCTTGTCCGATTCCTCGCGCAGCGCGATGCCAAGCGCGGTGCGCCCGCGCGCGTCCGGCACATTGGGGTCGGTGCCTCTCAGCAACAAGGTCAAGACGCTGCGCCCGTCGTTCAGCTCGGCCGCCTTCACCAAATCGTCGGACGGCGTCGCTTGGCACAGGCTGCTGGCCAGCAAGAAAGTGAGCGGCAGCGCGCGGACAAAGCTTCCAAACATCACTTCAAGCCGAATGTGCCAAGCCGAACAAGCGCCGGCAATTGGCTGAGGTCTGCGCGGCCAGTTCTTCCACGCTGCAGCCCTTCAACTCCGCTAACGCGGCGGCAACATAGGGCACATAAGCGGGGCTGTTGAGGCGGCCCCGGTAGGGCACGGGTGCCAAGTAAGGGCTGTCGGTTTCGATCAACAGCTTCTCCAGCGGCAAGACCTGGGCCACATCGCGCAGCGCTTGCGCGTTCTTGAAGGTCAGGATGCCGGAAAACGACACGTAAAAGCCGCGCTCGATCGCCGCCAGCGCGATCTCTGCGCTCTCGGTGAAACAGTGGAACACGCCGCCCACCTGTTCACCGCCCTCCTCGTCCAGCACTCGCAAGGTATCCAGCGCGCTGCTGCGGGTGTGGATCACCAGCGGCTTCTTGGCAGCTCGGGCGGCGCGGATATGGACCCGGAAGCGGTCGCGCTGCCATTCCATGTCGTCCAGCCTGCGGCCGTTCAGGCGGTAGTAATCCAGCCCGGTTTCACCGATGGCCACGACCTTGGGGTTTTGCGCGGCCAGCAGCAATTCGGCCACGTCGGGCTCGTGCACATCTTCGTTGTCGGGGTGCACGCCGACCGTCGCCCACAGCTGCGGATGGTCGGCCGCCAGTTGGGCAACGCCTGGGAATTCCTCCATCGTCGTGCAAATGCAAATCGCTTGGTCGACCTGTGCTGCCTGCATCTCCGCCAGGATCTTGGGCAACTGAGCTTGCAGCTCGGGAAAAATCAAATGGCAGTGGGAGTCGATGAACATCGTGGTGGTTTAAGTGCTGAGTGAGTGCGTGCGGTGTGGATTTGTCAGCTTCGCGCTGCGGGCTGTCAGAGCTCTTGCGCGGGCAATCTGCTGCGCAAGCCCCGCGTCAAATAGTCTGCGTCGGTTTCGATGAAGAAATGGACGTGCCCAACAGCTCTTCGATCTTCAGCTTGATCAAGCGGCTTTTATCGTCGGCCGGGAAGCGCACGCCCAAACCTTGCGTGCGCCCGCCCGAGGCATTGGCCGGCGTCAGCCAAGCCACTTTGCCTGCGACCGGATAGCGTTGGTTGTCGTCCGGCAAGGACAGCAATAAATAAATATCGTCACCCAGCCGGTACGGCCGCTGGGTTGGAACGAACAAGCCGCCGTCGGTGAAAACGGGAATGTAGGCGGCGTACAGCGCGTTCTTGTCTTTGAACACCACTTGGATCACGCTTGGCCGCGCGCCGCCGCTTGGGTTGGCAGGCGAGGCCGCAAGCAATCCTGCATTGGGCTGGGCGGAAAGTGGTTGAGACGGCTGATCACTCATGGCCTGAGTGTAGGCGGGTGAGAAATTGTGCGGCACTGGAGGCGATGAGTGAGCGGTGGCGGTCAAACCCTCGGCAACCCTGCCTCCCAGATCAACTGCGGCGGGCAGGCGGTTTGCCCGGTCTGAACAAGGCTTGCTGGCCTTGGCCGACCAGCGACTCCAGCAACAACCCGCCATTGAGCGGATGTTCGGCATGCCGGGCCGCTTGGCGCAGCGCTGCAGCCCAAGCGTGCAGTGCCGCCGCCGAGGTGGGCGGCGGCAAGGCCTGGGCCGGAAAGTAGCTGGGCGGCGCGCCGTGTGCCAGCCGCAACATGTCGTGGCACAAGCGCTGCATCGCGTCGATGGCACGCGGCGCCGGCCAGTCGGCCAAGGCGGCGGCTTCACCCCGCGCCAGTCGCTGCGGCAGTTGCAACCAGGCAGTGGCGCGCAGGCCAGACTCGAACCAATCACGCGCTTCTTGTGGGCGCCCGCCGGCCGCATCCAGCAGCACGTCCGGGCCTTCCACGCCCTGCCCTTGCAACCAAGCCAAGGCGTCCCCGCGAGCCGGCAAGCCCAGCGGCACCGGTTGGCAGCGGCTGCGAATCGTCGGCAGCAAGCCTTCAGATGCGCTGCTGGCCAGCACAAAGCGCAACAGCCCGGCGGGTTCCTCCAGGGTTTTCAGCAGCGCGTTGGCCGCCACCGTGTTGAGCGCCTCGGCCGGATAAACCACCACCACCTTGGCGCGGCCACGGGCTGAAGTAACCTGCGAAAAAGCCAGCATGGCCCGCACGGCGTCGATCTTGATTTCGCGGCTCGGCTTGGTCTTGGACGCCTTGGCTTCGCCGTCGCGGCCGCCCTCGGCTTCCTGGCCGCCCCAGCCCAGCGGCTCCCGCAGGGCTTCCGGCAGCAAGAGCAAAAAATCGGGATGGGTGCGCGAGTGAAACAACTTGCAGCTGGCGCATAGCCCGCAAGCACGGCCGCTGTCGGGGCCTGCAGACAACGGCGTTTCGCACAGCCAAGACTGCGCCAACAGCAAGGCCAGATCAAATTGCCCGACGCCGGCCGGCCCCTGCACCAGCAAGGCATGCGATCGCGCCGTCGTCAGCGCACGGTGCAGCGGCCCGGCCAGCCAGGGCAAGCTCAGGACTTGGTCGGCGCCTACCACTGGCGGGCCACCATCACCGCTTGGATCTGCGCGGCCACCTCGGCTACCGAGCGGCTGGCGTCGATGCGGGCGAAGCGGGCCGGTGCGTCGGCCGCGCGCTGCGCATAGCCCGCCCTCACTCGCTCGAAAAAGGCCAGATCTTGTTGCTCGAAACGGTCCGCCTCACGGGCGGCTGCGCGGCGCTGCGCGGCCTGCGCGGGCGGCAAGTCGAACCACAAGGTCAAATCCGGTTGACGGCCCTGTTGCACCCACTGTTCCAGCGCGGCCAGCACGCCCGCGTCCATGCCGCGCCCACCGCCCTGGTAGGCAAAGGTAGCGTCGGTAAAACGGTCGCACAGCACCGTCTGCCCAGCTGCCAGCGCCGGTTCGATGACGCGTTGCAAATGATCGCGGCGGCCGGCAAACACCAACAGCGCCTCGGTCAGGCCGTCCATGCGGCGGTGCAGGACCAGTTCGCGCAGCGCTTCGGCCAGCTCGGTGCCACCGGGCTCGCGGGTGCCAACCACCGTCGCCCCTTTGTCACTGAGGTAGGCCGTCAGCGCTGCGATGTGGGTGGACTTGCCGGCCCCGTCTATGCCTTCAAAGGTGATGAACCGAGCGACCACTGATTGACTCTTTCTGCCTTGGCCGGCTTAGCGGCCACGTTGATATTTATTGACGGCGCGATTATGCGCGGCCAGGTCGTTGCTGAATTCGCTGCTGCCGTCGCCGCGCGCGACAAAATAGAGTGCCTTGCTGTTGGCCGGATGCAGGGCCGCTTGCAGCGAGGCCGTGCCCGGCATCGCAATCGGCGTGGGCGGCAAACCGCCCCGGGTGTAGGTATTGAACGGCGTGTCGGCGCGCAAATGACTGCGCCGCAAATTGCCGTCGAACGCGTCGCCCAGGCCGTAAATCACCGTTGGGTCGGTCTGCATCGGCATGCCAATGCGCAGGCGGTTGATGAAAACGGCCGCCACCATCGCCCGGTCGGATTCGGTACCGGTTTCCTTTTCCACAATCGACGCCAGGATCAAAGCCTCACCGGCATTTTTAAGTGGCAAATTGGGGCTGCGCTGCTCCCATGCGGCAGCCACGCGTTTTTGCATGGCTAAATGGGCTCGCTTCAACACGGTCAGGTCGCTGACGCCGCGGCTGTAGGCATAGGTATCGGGGAAGAACTGCCCCTCGGCAGCCAAGCCCGCCGCACCCAGCAGGCCCATCAGCTCCGCTTCGCTCAAACCTTGAGTAGCCGGTTTGAGGGCCGGCGACTTGGCCATCGCAGCCCGCACTTGCTTGAAGGTCCAGCCCTCGATCAGGCGTAATTGCTCCAGCACTTCATCGCCGCGCACCATTTTGTCCAGCAGCTCGCGCGGCGTGGCACCTTGGTGGATTTCATAGCTGCCGGCGCGGATCAGGCGGGCTTGGCCCGACCAGCGAAACCACTGATATAGCAGCCGCGCATCTTCCTGCACCCCAGCCGTGACCCAGGCTTGCGCCACCTCGCGCGGCGAGCTGCCCGCTTCGATGGACAACTCCACCGCCGGTGCCTTCAAGCTCAGTGGCGCTTGCAACCACCACACCACACCAGCGCCTGCCGCAGCCACCAACAGCAGCAACAGGGTCAGCAACTTACCCAAGAATCTCATTCGATAACCTTAACCCGCAGCACCCAATTTGGCGGGTGATGATAATCGGGGCCATGAACACAACTACCCACACTACCAGCGGCACCCTGGCCCTGACCCATTGGGGCGTGATCCGAGCCCAAGGCGAAGAAGCCGCCAAGTTCTTGCACAGTCAATTGACACAGGACACCTTGCAGCTCGGCTCGGACCAAGCCAGGTTGGCCGGGTTTTGCTCGGCCAAAGGTCGGCTGTTGGCGACCCTGCTGGTCTGGAAGGCCTCGGAGCAAGAAGTGCTGCTCGCGCTGCCTGCCGAGTTGCTACCCGAAACCATGAAGCGTTTGAGCATGTTCGTGATGCGGGCCAAATGCAAACTCAGTGATGCCAGTGCAGACCTGCAGTTGTGGGGTTTGGCCGGGTCGCTGGCTGAGCAATGGCTGGGCGACGCTGCACCGGCGCAGCTCTGGGGTCGGCGAGAGCGCGGCGCGGCCAGCGTGATTCGCTTGCCAGATGCAGTCCCCGATTCAACTTCGGGCGGCAGCAGCCCAGCGCGCTACCTGTTGGCCCAAGCTGTCGGCACGGCTGGCCCTGACTTGCCCACGTTGGCACTGACGGACTGGCAATGGCTGGAAGTTCAGAGCGGGCTGGCCTGGGTGCAGCAAGCCACGCGCGAGCAGTTTGTGCCGCAGATGCTGAACCTGGAATTGCTCGGCGGCGTCAACTTCCAAAAAGGCTGTTATCCCGGCCAGGAAGTGGTGGCGCGCAGCCAGTACCGTGGCAGCCTGAAACGCCGCACATTTTTATTCGAGCTGGACGGTTTGCAAGAGCCCGTCCAGCCGGGCCAGGAAATTTTCCACAGCGAAGACCCGGGTCAGCCGGCCGGCTTGGTGGCCAGTTGCGCCCAGCACGGCAGCCAAGCAGTGATCTTGGCCGAAACCAAGATTGCCGCGCTGGAGACGGGCAGCTTGCATCTGGGATCGGTGGCTGGGCCCGTGTTGCAACAACGCGCCCTGCCCTACGCGATCACGCAAGACGCCATTTGAAAATGCGGCTCTTCGTTTACTACCGCGTGGCTGCTGCGGATCTCATTGCCGTACGACAGGCGGTGCTGACGATGCAAGCTTCGCTGTGCGCCACACATGATGGCTTGCGCGCGGAACTGCTGCGCCGCCCGCAGTCCAACGAAGGCCAAGTGACATTGATGGAAACATATGCCGGCAACCACGATGCCGGCATTGCAGAAGCCATTGAAGCAGCCGCCAGCGCACTGACCAGTTGGCTACAGGGTAGCCGGCATGTCGAGGTGTTCGTCGAACCCTGACCTCAGCTTTTCAAGCCAGCGGCGGTGCGCCTGCGCCGCGTCAAAAAGCTCGGCACGGTAGCGCCGGTCAGCGCAAGCCCGACCAAGAAAAAACTCGCCGGTTCGGGCACCTGGCACTGCCCTGTGCCCACCGCGATGCAAGCGCCTTCGACCGAGACGTTCAACGTCTTCGCATCCAGTCCGACAAAGTTGCGCTCAAAGTCCATGTCTCCGCCCAAGGTGAACTGCGACACCCCGTCGGCATCTGACGAAAAACTGAATTGCGCCAGCAAGAAGCTGTTGGCTTGGTTCAAGGCCATCACGGCATCCGAATCCGTGGCGCTGCCCTGCAAGCCCCAATTACCAAGGCTGGTGGTGTCAAGCGCCAAGATCGGGTTGGTACCCAGCTGAAACTGAGCCGACGTGGCATCGATCATGCGGGTGCTATTGCCGATGACAGAGCCGTCGTAAAGAAAATTCAAGTCGAAGGCCGACAGAATCTCGTCACCCAGCCCCGAGATGCTGACGTCCACGAACACACTGTCGCCGACATTGACATGCTGTGACGCCGGCGTGAACTTGACGACGATCGCCGCCACAGCCGACGACGCGCCAAGTAACGCAGCCAAGGCGAACCCGAGGCAGGCAAGAGCTTTTTTCATGAGAAACCTTTCAAGAATTGCGAGTAACGGGTGGGTGCTGCTCAAGGGGCACAGTTGGTGTTGGTGCACTTCAAAGTGCAGGCACGAACGTCGTTGATCGTGATCTTGCCGTCGCTGTTGGCGTCGCGCGGATCATTGGCTGTGGGTGTTTTTCCGATGCCGGCACGAATCAGGTTGATGTCGTTGATATCCACGTCGCCGTCTTGATCAACATCGCATTTATTACCCGTTGAGATATCGGCGATGGTCACGTCTTGAACCACCGGCGACAGGCCTTGCGGGCTGGCTGTCAGGCGTACTTGGGCCTCGATGTATTGGCCGACGCCTGAAAACGGCGTTCCATTGGCGACATCCACAAAGGGCTGGCCTTGCAATGCGGCCGTGGAGTTGGCTGAACGCACCTTGATGCCCACACTGGCACCTGTGGGCACTGTGGCGTTCCACCCCACCGTACCCCAAGCCGTGTTCGGTGCGCCGCCGTCTTGAATCACATTCCAGGTGCCGGTGCTGGCGGTGATGTTGGCGGAGGCAAAGCCCGAGGCATCGGAATACGTGTAGGGCGAGTTGCCGCTTGGCAGAACACCCAGGGCGGTCCCGCCTTGGATCTGGTTGGGTGCAACGCCCTCCGTCGTCCCCTGAAACTTGGAAATCTTGCTGGTGCCCAAGTGAACTTGCCAGATGTCGTTGTTGGCATCCGGCATGACGCCGCGGGTGTCGGTCGCGGTGCCGGCCTGGGCATTGACGTTGTAGATCAGGCCGCCACTCGGGTTGAATTTGATGATGCCGCCGTTTGACTTGCTGACCACGATATTGCCGCCGCCATCCACATTGACACCCAAGCTGGAGGTGTACAAAGCGGCCGGTACGCTGAACAAGTTCGTGGCCGAATCGAACTTCAGATAGCTGTAATTGGTGCCGCCAAGGTAAATCAGGGTGTGCCCGTCGCCGGCATCTTTGCCCAGGGCAATGCCGTAATTGCTGCCGAAATTACCGTGGTAATGAGAGCTGGCCGTGTAGGACGCGACCGTGTTGCCTTGGGTATTGGTGATTTTCCCCAGATAGCCATTCAGCCCGGCACTCCACAAAGTGCCGTCCTTGTCGATCAGACAGCCATAGGGCGTCACATTGGGTACCGCCACCGGCCCGGCAATGGTGTGGCCATCGACGCCGCTGACCTTGTAGTAGGCCAAGTCTGAATACAAGCCGACCCACAGATTGCCGTCGGTGCCGATACAAAGCGAGCGCCCCAATTGCCCGTTGCGCAGCGGGAAGGCGGGCGTTCCGTCCGGCACACGAGTGGCCCATGCGACACGTTCATCCTGGATCTCGCAGCCAGTGAACGGGGCGCTCAAAGGGCAGTTGATGACGTTGTTGCCAGCGTTGGTGGGCACCTCACCTGCCTTGCCGTCATCGAGCAATGGCTTCATCTCGCTGGCCTGGATGATGCCGTCGTTGTTGGTGTCGCTGGAACTGTCCACCACACCGTTGCCATTGCGGTCGATGAACCCATTCGCCAATATTTTGAACAGCAGCGGGGATCGACCGTCAAAGTGCCTGTTCAACACATACGCGTTGCCTTCAATATCCACGGCCGTGCGTGACGGTGCAGGCCCGCTCCATGCGTAATTAGTCGGCGCTTGGTTGCTGAACCAGGTGTAATAACGCGCAACCTCCCGACCCGGAGAACCACCCGGTTTGACGCCTTGCTGCGTGGTGTCAAATTTGGACAGTGTGTGTTCGCCCGCATTGGCGATCCAAAGGATAGGGAAGCCACCACCGATCACATTGAGCTGGAGCTGATTGTTGTTCGGTGCGTTGTGGTTGACGTTTTGCAAGATCCCGAGATCGAATTGATTGTCAAAGGTGTAAGTCACCGTGTTGGCTGCTGCGCCGCCGCAAATCAAGGCCAGGGCCGCCGCCATCGCCGCCGAGACAGCGACTGGATGATTGAAAGTCCTGGGAGTCCGCTGAAACGCTGACTGCGTCAGCTGGGGTGAGGATGTCTGCTTCATTTTTTTCTCCTACAGTCAATTACCGGTCGATTGATTGCCAGCGCCCGTCATTCCGATCAGTGGCGGTTTGGCCGGTGCGAGGCTGAACATCAGGTCTTGCCCGCCGTGATGTGTCAATCGTCTGGGCGGTCCACCAGCCAAGTCCAGGGCATGCAGTTGCGGCGGACCATTGCGCATACTTAAAAAGTACAGCGTTTGACCGTCCGACGACCAACTCGGTTCATCGTCATTCGCCGTGTGGCGAGTGAGGTTGACGACGCTGCTGCCGTCCGCATTCATCACATAGATGTCGCCGGCCGAGCGGCTGATCATGTCGCCGTAACGGTTCGAGACGAAGGCGATGCGCTGCCCGTCCGGCGACCATGCGGGCTGATTGCTGATGTAGGGCGAGTCGGTCAGGTTGACGGCGTGGCTGCCGTCAGCATCCACCACATAGATATGGTTTTCGCCGTAAGACTTGACCGACACAAAGGCCAAGCGTTTGCCATCGGGTGACCAAACCGGCTGCGTTTTCTTGTCCTTCGACACGGCGCTGGAAACATCCTTGTCGTTTGAGCCATCGGCCCGCATCACATGCAATTCGATCTTTCCCAGATCGCCGTACACCTCGTAGGCGATGTGAAGGCCGTCGGG
>CANFYD010000046.1 GCA_947450745.1 Burkholderiales bacterium | reverse complement strand
TGAATTCTCCCGTCACCAGCACGCCTTTGGCATGGTTGGCCCGAAAACCCGGATTGGGGCCGCCTGACAGCTTGTTGAGTGTCTCGACCAGCGCCACCGGCAGCGGTTTCTGCGCTACCGCAGCAGCCTCGGCAGACCATGCCGAGGCTGCCGGTCCGGTCATCGCGACGATGAGCGCTGCAGCGCGCAAAGAACGGGCATTGAAAGGCGCTGCGAAACTTTTATTCATGAGCTCTTACCAGGTGATTGAAATTGAACAACACACCCACCGCTCAGGTCGAGATCGCGTGGGCTGCAGCCATCTCGGCATATTACATAGCGAACAATTTAATTGCTCGGTACGGACGAATCATCCGGCCTGCGGCACCAGGTGGACCCAACTCAAACCAGACTCGGTGCGCAGGACTCAAGCCAGCGGCGCGCCCACCTGGCGACTCGGAGCGGCCAGAGCAAAGGCCTCCAGCGCTTCACAGCGGGCCATGATGCGCATGACGGTCGGAATGTCGGCCACCTCGATTTTGAACACACGCATGACGACGACGAGACTGGCCAAGCAGATGTCGGCGATCGTCAGCGTGTTGCCATGACAAAAAAGGCCAGTCTCGGCCTCGTGGGCCAAGCGTTGCTCCAGCGCTTGAAGACCGGTGCTGAACCAATGGATCTGCCAAGCTCGCCAAGCCGCATCGTCGAAGCCGGCGGTACTTGTCAGATATTTTTTGACTCGTGGGGTCACCAAAGGATGCGTATCCGCCGCCAGCAGTGCGGCCAGCGAGCGCACGCGAGCGCGGCCATGAGCGTCGGTGGGCAGCAAAGCTGGTGTTGGGTAGGTTTCGTCCAAAAACTCAAGTATCGCCAGCGACTGCGTCAGCGGCGTGGCGGTTTGACCCGCTTCATGGTCCAGCAAAACCGGCAAACCGCCCATCGGATTGATGCGCAGGAATTCGACTGTGCGTTGCTCGCCACCATCGAGGTTGACGTTGTGTTCTTGAGGCTGCACACCTTTTAGATTGAAGGCGACGCGAACCCGATAAGTCGCAGAAGTGCGCCAAAAAGAAAAGAGTTCAAAGCGTGAGGTGGGGGTCATGGGCACTCCGGAGCTGCTGTTGAAAATCTGTTGAAAGGCTTTTGAAAAATGGCGAGGCTGCGTGACACGACGCTTTGCGCGCTGACGATAAAAAAGCCCCGCCACTCAACCGAGTGTGGGGCTTTTTGTTGGCACCAAGCTAGCTCGGCATCAGTGGCAAGTTTGCCTGTTACATGTGCTCGATCATGACGGCGCCGAAGCCGGAGCAGGACACTTGTGTGGCACCGTCCATCAGGCGGGCGAAGTCATAAGTGACGCGCTTGCTCAGGATCGACTTGCCCATCGAGCTGATGATCAGGTCGGCGGCTTCGAACCAGCCCATGTGACGCAACATCATTTCAGCCGAGAGGATCTCTGAACCGGGGTTCACATAATCCTTGCCCGCGTACTTGGGTGCCGTGCCATGGGTGGCTTCGAAGATGGCGATCGAGTCGCTCAGGTTGGCACCTGGGGCGATGCCGATGCCGCCGACTTGTGCAGCCAGGGCGTCGGAGACGTAGTCGCCGTTCAGGTTCAACGTCGCGATGACCGAATACTCGGCCGGGCGCAACAGAATCTGCTGCAAGAAAGCGTCGGCGATCACGTCCTTGACGATGATTTCCTTGCCGGTGCGCGGGTTCTTGAACCGGCACCATGGGCCGCCATCGATCAGCTCAGCGCCGAACTCGGCTTGCGCCAGGTTGTAAGACCAGTCACGGAAGCCGCCTTCCGTGTACTTCATGATGTTGCCCTTGTGCACGATGGTGACGCTGGACTTGTCATTGTCGATGGCGTACTGGATCGCCTTGCGCACCAGACGCTCGGTGCCTTCGCGCGAGACCGGCTTGATGCCGATGCCCGAGGTTTCCGGGAAGCGGATCTTCTTGACGCCCATCTCGTCTTGCAAGAACTTGATCAGCTTCTTGGCCTTCTCGCTCTCGGCTTCGAATTCGATGCCGGCGTAGATGTCTTCCGAGTTCTCGCGGAAGATCACCATGTCAGTCTTATGGGGCTCTTTCACGGGCGAAGGCACGCCGGGGAAGTAGCGCACTGGGCGCAGGCAGACGTAGAGGTCGAGCTCTTGGCGCAGTGCCACGTTCAGCGAACGGATGCCACCACCGACGGGCGTGGTCAGCGGGCCCTTGATCGACACGACGTAGTCCTTCAGGACTTCCAGTGTCTCGGCCGGCAACCACACATCGGGGCCGTAGATCTTGGTCGACTTTTCGCCGGCAAAAACCTCCATCCAGTGGATCTTCTTCTTGCCTGCGTAGGCCTTGGCCACGGCTGCATCGACCACCTTGATCATCACTGGCGTGATGTCTTGACCGGTGCCGTCACCTTCGATGAAGGGAATGATCGGCTGATCGGGCACGTTGAGCGAAAAGTCAGCGTTGACTGTGATCTTTTGGCCGCCTTCGGGCACCTGGATGTGTTGGTACATGTAGTTCATCTCCGCAAAACGTGGTTGACGTGGTTGGTATGGGCGAAACTAACATTTTAAGCCAGCATCGCTTGCGTCAAACTGATACGGCGTTTCGATCTCGCCTTGCAGTCGCGCCGGTGCTGAAAATCGTTCGTGCTTGCGCGTCCCTTTGGACCTGCACCGCAGCCCGCGTTGCGCGCCATCAACTGCAAAACGCCACCACCTGCTGCCACACACCGTGGCCCAGTGCCCAGCCCGAGGCCAGCGCCAGCCCCAAGCCACTCAGGCGCACCGAGAGCCTCATGCCCGAGCTTGTGCTGCCCGGCCCCAAACTCTGCAAATAGGTCAAGAGTGCCGGCCCGATCAGCAAACCCAGGCCTGAAGCCAGCGCAAAGGTCGCCATCACGCCAGCGCCCTGCAGCGGCCCGGAGGCCAGCGCCGCAACCAACAAGGCGGATTGCAGCAAACCGCAAGGCCACGCGGCCCAGGCCAGACCAAACAGCCCCGCTCGCGTGGGGGCACCCAACACGGCACCGCCACCGCTCAAGCCCGCCACCGGCACTTGGACTTGCCTTGCGACGCGCTGCCCCAAGCCCTCCAGCCAAGCCGGCTGACGCCCGCGCCACAGCAAACTCAAGCCCAACAGGATGGCGGCCACATGCAGCAAAACCCAAACAGGCCGCAGCAAGGCCGAGCCTTGACTCAAATGTGCCAGCACACCGACGCTGGCCGCCGCCGCCGCACCCGCCAGCGAATAACTGAACAAGCGGCCCACCATGAAACCCAGCAACGCCGGCCGCGAACGCCCGGTCAAGCCGGTGCAAGCGGCACCGCACATGGCTAAACAATGGGGTGTGCCGGCCAAGCCCATCAACAGGGCCGAGGCGGCAAGTGCGGCGTCCAACATCAAATAATTTTAGAGAAGCGCGCGCGATTCCGGTCGGCTTGCAAGTAGCGATCAAACACCATCGCCACCGCGCGAACAAAGTACCAACCGATCGGCGTGACTTGAATCGCGTCCGGCTCCAGTGTCACCAAACCCTGGGTCTGCAACTCCGCCAAGCGGGCCAATTCGGGCTTGAAATAGGTCTGCATATCAATCAGGTGGGTGTGAGAGATCGTTTCGAATTCGATCCGTCCTTGGCACATCAGCGCCATGATGACGGTGCGCCGAACGATGTCGTCGCGCGTCAGCGCCAAACCACGGTTGATGGGCAACTGCCCATGGCGCAGAGCGTCGTAATACTCATCCAGTGTTTTGGCATTCTGGCTGTAACAGGCACCGACCCGGCCAATGGCCGACACGCCCAGCGCCACCAGATCGCAATCGGCTTGCGTGCTATAGCCCTGGAAGTTGCGGTGCAAACGCCCCTGCCGCTTGGCCACCGCCAGAGAATCGGTGGCCAGCGCGAAATGGTCCATACCGATATAGCTGTAGCCATGGCTTAAAAACCCAGCAATCGCGTCCGACAACATGGCCAATTTGTCCGCAGCCTGGGGCAATTGCGACTCTTCGATGCGCCGCTGCGGCTTGAAGCGCTGCGGCAAATGGGCGTAACCGTACAGCGCAATCCGGTCTGGCTTCAGAGCCGCCACTTGGGCAATCGTGCGGGCAAACGACTCCGGTGTTTGCAGCGGCAGACCGTAGATCAGATCGACATTGGTCGACTCGAACCCCAACTCTTTTGAAGCCTGCATCAGCGCAGCAACGCTCTCGAAGCTTTGCTGGCGGTGTACCGCTTTTTGCACGGCCGAGTCAAAGTCCTGCACACCGAAACTCAGTCGATTGAAGCCCAAACTCCGCAAATGCTGCAAGCGCAAGGTGCTGACGGTACGGGGATCCACCTCGATGGAGATCTCCGCGCCAGCACTCAGGCGGAACCGCGCTCGCAGCGCGTCCATCAACTGCGTCAGCTCTGCATCGCTCAAGAACGTGGGCGAGCCGCCTCCCAAATGCAGTTGCGAGACTGCGGTCATGCGACCGAGATGCGCCAGCGTCAGATCCATCTCGGTGATCAACGCCTGCAAATACTCAGCCGCCCGCTCATGATGCTTGGTGATCACTTTGTTGCAGGCACAGTAGTAGCAGACCGACTCACAGAACGGCACATGCACATAGACCGACAAGGGCTGGCCGCCGCCGATCAAGGTGCCACTGGCACGAGCAGCCAAAGCTTGCTCATAGTCCTCCGCCGTGAAGGCGTCGACAAAACGGTCGGCCGTCGGATACGAGGTGTAGCGCGGGCCGGACACGTCGAAGCGCCGCAACAACTCTTCGTTGATCAAACTAGGGGCGGTAGTAACGCCAGTTATATTATTTTGAATCATGTTGAACACTTTGCCGATTGCTTTGCAGGCACAACTTGACCCAAGTCAATGTTCAAGCGCTTCGGCGCGAGAACAATGCGTTCACTCTTGAGGTAAATCATGTTCACGCACCAACCATCGCTGAATTCACTTGATTCGTCTGAAGCCCGGCTGGGCAACGCACCCGGCCCTGAATCGAAGGCGTTGCTGAAGCCGCCCACGCTGCGGTCAGTGGCCGAGCATGCACAAGCTCCGAAAACACCCCATTCGATACCGATCAAGCTCGAGCCGCTCAAAGTAGCCTGCTCCAGTTGCAATTTGCGCGAGCTCTGCCTGCCCGTGGGCTTATCGCCTGTGGATCTGGAGCAACTCGACAAGTTGGTCGGCACGCGCCGGCAGGTCTCGCGCGGTGACACCTTGTTCCGCAGCGGCGATGTTTTTCAATCTCTTTTTGCGGTGCGTACCGGTTTCTTCAAGACTTGTGTGTCCTCGGAAGACGGGCGCGATCAGGTCACCGGTTTTCAAATGGCCGGCGAATTGCTGGGACTTGATGGCATCAGCACCGACCGCCACAGCTGCGACGCGGTAGCACTCGAAGACTCGCAGGTCTGCGTGATTCCGTTCGATCAACTCGAAGAGTTGTCGCGCGAATTCGTTGACCTGCAGCGGCAGTTCCACAAGATCATGAGCCGCGAGATCGTGCGCGACCACGGCGTCATGCTGTTGCTGGGCAGCATGCGCGCCGAAGAGCGTTTGGCGGCTTTTTTGCTCAATCTGACGCAACGCCTGCACGCGCGGGGCTTTTCATCGGCCGCGCTGGTGCTGCGCATGACGCGTGAAGAAATCGGCAGTTATCTGGGCCTAAAACTGGAGACGGTCAGCCGCACGTTCTCGAAGTTTCAGGACGAGGGCTTCCTGGAAGTCAAACAGCGCCACTTGCGCATTCTTGACCAGGCCGGTCTGCAGCGCTTGGTCAACAGCAGCAGTTGCGAATAGCGTTCTGCCGTCGCTGAACCGTCAGCCAGATGGCGGAACCGCAGCGCGCTTGGTTCAATGCGGCCAGCCGCGCGTGTGCGGGTTACGCGGGTTGCGCGGGCTCCGCGGATTCTGCGCCGGTTCAGGCAGGCTGGCCATCAACAGGCTCAGGCTGGCCGAAACGCTCAGCACTAGCCAGAACAGCAAAAAACTGAGGGTGTAGACGGCTTGACGTGACAACTCCAGCCGATGGCCGCCGAATCCGCTCAGATCGGCCGGGCCCACCACCGCAAAGACCAAGGCCTCCAGCACGCCGGCCATCAGGAACGAGGGCCAGACGACGGCCATCGCCCAGCGCACTAGCCGCGAGCTGCCTTGTGCCGCTTCGCCATCGCCAAGATCATTCATTTCCCACCCGTCGCAGCATGGTTGCGTCCTTCATTGGCGGGTGCCATGGCCTTGACTGCGGCCACGCTGCCGGTCCGGTTCTCGGGCGACTTTTCGCTCAACACCGGGTCCGGGTAAATCAGCGCCAGCGCCAGGGTGACAAAGCTGGCCACCACCACCAATGACGGCCCACCGACCACCAACCACATCATCGGCTCGCGCCACCAAGCGGCAGGACGCGGAAGTTTCATTTCTTGCATGGACATGACGTTCATCTCGCTAGGTTTGATTGGACTCACCGCGCGTGCGCTTGGCTGCTACCTACAACGCCGCGATCACCGAGGCACCACAAAAGTGGACTTTTCCTTCAGGCTGGCCCGTGCGGTCGTGCCCGGCTCACCTTGCAACTCGAATTCAATCGCGTGGGCACCACTGCCCGCTTGCGCCGCTGTCTGCGGGGGAATCCGTACCGCCACCGCCACCCAACGGGCTTCGGCTGGGGTGATCGTCACGTCCACCGACTTGACCAGCGCGATACCGGCCAAGCCCTTCACCGCCAGCGTGTAGCGCTGCGGAGTCTCGGTGGCGTTCATGATTTGCAGGCGGTAAAGGTTATCGATAAACCCGTCGTCCACCAAGCGCGACAGCACCCCCCGGTCACGCACCACATCGAGTTTGACGGGGCTACGCAAGAACAGCAGGCTGCCCAGCAATGAGGTACTCAACAGCATCAGCACGACGGAATAGATCACCACCCGCGGCCGGAAGATGCGGCGCAACTTCTGCGCCGGCGTCAGGTGTTGATTGAGCCCGTTCTCGGTGTCGTAGCGGATCAGCCCACGCGGATAGTCCATCTTGTCCATCACGCTGTCGCACACGTCGATGCAAGCGGCACAACCGATGCACTCGTATTGCAAGCCCTTGCGGATGTCGATGCCGGTCGGGCAGACCTGCACGCACAGCGTGCAGTCGATGCAAGAACCCTGGCCCGTCAACTTCAGGTCGGCCTTGCGGCTGCGTGAGCCGCGTGGCTCACCGCGCTCGGCGTCGTAGCTGATGATCAAAGTGTCTTTGTCGAACATCGCGCTTTGAAAGCGCGCGTACGGACACATGTATTTGCAGACCTGCTCCCGCATATAGCCGGCGTTGCCGTAGGTGGCAAAACCGTAGAACAAGACCCAGAACCATTCCCACGGGCCAAAGCCCAAAGTGAAGGCCTCGGCCCAAAGCGTGTGGATCGGCGTGAAATAGCCCACAAAGCTGAAGCCCGTCCAGAGCCCGACCGCTATCCAGACCAGCTGCTTGCCGCCCTTGCGCCACAACTTGTCCAAGCTCCAGGGCGCCGCGTCCAGCTTGATACGCGCTTGGCGGTCGCCCTCGAACTGCTTCTCTATCCACATGAACAGTTCGGTATAAACCGTTTGCGGGCAGGCAAAACCGCACCACAAGCGCCCGGCCACGGCCGTGAACAGGAACAGCGCGTAGGCGGAAATCAGCAGCAGGCCGGTCAGATAGATGAAGTCCTGCGGATACAGCACCAAGCCGAAAATGTAGAAGCGCCTGCTGGCCAACTCGAACAGCACGGCCTGACGGCCGTTCCATTCCAGCCAAGGCAAGCCGTAGAACAGCAGCTGGGTGAACCAGACCAAGCCCCAGCGCCAGCGCGCAAACAGGCCGCTGACCGCGCGCGGATAGATCTTCTTTTGCGCCTCATACAAGGAGACGATTTCGATCACCACATCGCCGCTGTTGTTGCGCGAGCCAGCAGGGCTTTTGACCGCATCGTTGACCGCTTGATTGACCACGGTCTATCGCGCCGGAGTGACAGCAGTTACCGCTGTGTCGGAACCTGAACTTGCCACCAAGGGCGCGCTGTTCGACCAGCTCCAGACATAGGCGCCAAGCACCTGAATCTGCTCTGGGCTCAGCCGCGTCGCTTGGGCCGGCATCTGGTTCGACTTGCCCTGGTTGATCATCGCGATGACCGCGTCTTCGCCCCAGCCGTGCAGCCAGATCTTGTCGGTCAGGTTGGGCGCGCCCAGTGCCTGATTGCCCTTGCCGTCCATGCCGTGGCAGGCCGAGCAGACCGCAAACTTCTGCTTGCCGAGCTGAGCGGCAATCGCGTTGTGGGCGCTGCCGGACAAGCTCAGCACATAGTTGGCGACGTTGCGCACATCCTCCGGGCTGCCGACCGCAGCAGCCATCGGCGGCATCATGCCGTTGCGGCCGTTGGTGATCGTCTCGACGATGGTTTCATGCTTGCCGCCGTAAAGCCAGTCGCTGTCGGTCAGATTGGGGAAGCCCTTGCTGCCCTTGCCATCCGAGCCATGGCAACCGGCGCAGTTATTCGCAAACAGGCGCTCGCCGATGGCCATGGCCGAAGCGTCCTTGGACAACTGCTCGGCCGTCTTGCCCGAATACTTGGCGTAGACCGTCGCCATGGCCTTGTGCGCTTCGGCTTGCTCTTGCTGATACTCGCCTGCGCTGCTCCAACCCAAGGCACCGGCCCGGCTGCCCAAGCCCGGATAAATCGCCAAGTAGATGCCGGCAAAAATCACGGTGAGGACGAACAGAATTGCCCACCAGCGCGGCAAGGGGTTGTTCAACTCACGCAGGTCTTCGTCCCACACATGGCCGGTGCTGTTGTCGCCAGCCATCACTTTGTGCCGGCTGGCGATCAGCAACAGCAGCAGACAAAACACCAAGCCGGCCACCGTGGCAATGGCCACGTACCAAGACCAGCCGCTGGAGAAAAAGTCACTCATTGAAGCCTCCCGCCAATTTCGTCTTCGAGCGGCAACAAAGCCTGCTCATCAAAGCTCGCCTTGTTGCGGCTGGAATAGGCCCAGACGACGATCAACAAGAACACCAGCAGCGACACCAGGGTCACCACGCTCCTCACGATATTGATATCCATGGCAACCGCCCCTTCACTTCAACGCGGTGCCGAGCACCTGCAGATAGGCAATCACAGCATCCAGCTCGCTGCGCCCTTTGACCGCCTCGGCCGCACCCGCGACCTCCGCATCGTCATAAGGCACGCCCAGCTTGCGCAGAGTGCTGAGCTTCGGTGCCATATCGGCCGGATCGACCATCGTCTTGGCCAACCACGGGTAGGCCGGCATATTCGACTCAGGCACCAAATCGCGCGGATTGGTCAAGTGGATGCGGTGCCATTCGTCGTTGTACTTGCCCCCGACGCGGTGCAGATCGGGCCCAGTGCGCTTGCTGCCCCACTGGAACGGGCGGTCGTAGACGAACTCACCGGCCGTCGAGTAGTGACCGTAGCGCAGCGTCTCCGAGCGGAACGGGCGAATCATCTGCGAGTGGCAGTTGTAGCAACCCTCACGGATGTAAATGTCACGCCCGGCCAATTGCAGCGGGGTGTAGGGTTTGAGCCCCGGTGTCGCTTCGGTGGTGGAGCGCTGGAAGAACAGCGGCACGATTTCCACCGCACCGCCGACGGCGACGGTCAGCAGCACCAGCACGATCATCAAGAAGTTGCTGGTCTCGATGCGCGCATGACCGCTCGGTTTGACTTCTGGGTTTGCCATTATTTTTCTCCTTGATCAGGCGTGGGCGAGCACGGTGGGAATGCGAGTCGGTACCGGGCGGCCGATCTGCACCGTTTTGACCACGTTCCAGGCCATCACCAACATGCCCGACAGGTAGAACAAGCCACCGACCAAACGCACGATGTAGAAGGGATAGGTCGCCTTGACGCTTTCCACAAAGGTGTAGACCAAGCTGCCGTCCGGGTTGACCGCGCGCCACATCAGGCCCTGCATCACACCGGCAATCCACATCGCGGCGATGTAGAGCACGATGCCCAGCGTCGCGATCCAGAAGTGCAATTCGATGGCTCGCTTGGAGAACATCTCGGTGCGGCCGTACATGCGGGGAATCAGGTGGTACAGGCTGCCCATCGAGATCAGACCGACCCAGCCCAAGGCGCCCGAGTGCACATGGCCGATGGTCCAGTCGGTGTAGTGGCTCAGGGCGTTGACCGTCTTGATCGACATCATCGTTCCCTCAAAGGTCGACATACCGTAGAAGGACAGGTAGACGATCAGGAACTTCAGGATCGGGTCGTCACGCAGTTTGTGCCAGGCACCGCTCAAGGTCATGATGCCGTTGATCATGCCGCCCCAGCTCGGCGCCAGCAGCACCAGCGAGAACACCATGCCCACGCTTTGCGCCCAGTCCGGCAGCGCCGTGTAGTGCAGATGGTGCGGGCCGGCCCACATGTAGGTGAAGATCAGGGCCCAGAAGTGGACGATGGACAAACGGTAGCTGTAGACCGGCCGGCCGGCCTGCTTGGGGATGTAGTAATACATCATGCCGAGGAAGCCGGCGGTCAGGAAAAAGCCCACTGCATTGTGGCCATACCACCACTGCACCATCGCGTCTTGCACCCCGGCGTAAGCCGAGTAGCTCTTGGTCATGCTGACCGGCAGCGCGGCGCTGTTCACTACATGCAACAAGGCCACGGCGATGATGAAGGCACCGAAAAACCAGTTGGCCACGTAGATGTGCTTGACCTTGCGGGTGCCAACCGTGCCGAAGAAAACGATGGCGTAGGACACCCAGACGATGGTGATCAGGATGTCGATCGGCCATTCCAGCTCGGCGTATTCCTTGCCCTGCGTGATGCCCAGCGGCAGCGTGATGGCGGCCGACAGAATCACCAGTTGCCAGCCCCAGAAGGTGAACCAAGCCAGCGTCGGCGCGAACAGCCGCGTTTGCCCAGTGCGCTGCACCACGTGATAAGCGGTGGCGAACAGCGAGCAACCGCCAAAGGCGAAGATCACCGCGTTGGTGTGCAACGGTCGCAAGCGGCCATAACTGAGCCAAGGGATGCCCAGGTTCAGCTCGGGCCATGTCAGTTGGGCGGCAATGATGACGCCCACCAACATGCCGACCACACCCCACAACACAGCGGCGAGCGCAAACGCTCTCACCACCCCGTCTTCGTAAACGCTTCCGGCGACAACCGGGGCAGCAGACTTTGCCATTGCATGGGCTCCTTGCAGCTTCTAATTTGATGAATTGAGACCAACGAACTTGCCAGTCGTCAGCCGCGTTTGGCGACGCGGCCGAGCGTCACAACAAGGCGTAAGTTCTATGACTGTGATTTTTTGCCGTCGTCGGCGGCAGCAACTTGATTTGCATCAACCTGCGGAACTTCTTCAAGAATTCGGCCGCCTTCGCGCTCCAGATCGTCAAGTTGGCCGTTGTTTATTGCCCACCCGAAAACGCCCACCAGCACCAGCACCAGCAGCACCGACAAGGGAATCAGTAAATAGAGAACGTCCATGGATCCTTGCCTTCACCTTCAATCAGGAGTGAGAGGGTGGACGCGCCAAGCGCTGTGCATTCAGAACCACCCAGGCCGAGCTGGCGGCCATGCCCAGGCCGGCAGCCCAGGGCGGTAGCCAGCCGGCCACGGCGAGCGGAATGCAAGCGGCGTTGTAGCCCGCAGCCCAAGCCAGGTTCTGGCGAATCACGCGGCGCGTGCGCAACGCCAGCTCACGTGCCAAGGCCAAGTCCAGCAGGCGCCCGGACAAGAGCAAGGCATCGGCGCTGGCCCGAGCCAACATGGCACCCTGCCCCATCACCACGCTGGCGTCGGCACGGGCCAGCACCGGCGCGTCGTTGATGCCGTCGCCGACCATCAGCACGCAACGCCCCTCGGCCTGCAACTGCGCCACCACCGCCAGCTTGTCCGCCGGACTGGCATCGCCTTGCGCTGACTGCACGCCGGCCAGGGCGGCCAAACGCAGCACCCGCTCGCTGGCGTCACCCGACAGCAGCAAGGTGCGCAAGCCCTGCCGGTGCAAGCGCTGGATCGCCTGCACCGCGTCGGCGCGCAAGACCTCGCCGAAGTGCAGCCACAACAGCGCACCCGGCCGGCCGAAAGCCAACTGCGCATCAACCGCCATCTGAGGCGCGGCTTGACCGAGCGCTTGGACGACCCAGGCCGGACTGCCGAGCCGCCACAACTGGCCCGCCGCGTCCATCGCCTGCATGCCGAGGCCGGGAAACTCCTGTACCTCTGACCATTGCAGCGATTGACGCACGACCTGATCAGCTCCCGCAGCCGCCACCAGCGCGCGTGAAAACGGATGTTGCGAATGCTGCGCCAAGCCACCAGCCGCCCGTAGCAACTCCGCTGCATCGGTCTTGCCGTCAGCACAGTCGGCAGCGTCACCGCGAACGTCATCGGCGCTCCAGTGGCGCAACAATTCCATGCAGTCCTCGCTGAGCGTGCCGGTCTTGTCGAGCACCACGGTATCGACGCGGCACAGCGTGTCCAGCAGCTCCAGCCGCACCAGCAGCAAGCCGCGCCGCGCCAGCGCACCGGTGGCGGCCAGCCACGCCACTGGTGCGGCCAAGGACAAGGCACAGGGGCAAGTCACGATCAACACCGACACCGCCACCCAGACGGCCCGCGCCGGGTCCAGCCAGCTCCACAGCAGCGCACTGCCGCCGGCCAACAGCAACACCACCCACAAAAAATAGCCCGCCACGCGATCAGCCAAGGCGGTGCTGGCCGGGCGCTGCGTCATCGCCTCACGCATCAGGCGCACGATCGCCTCGTGACGGGTGTCGGCACCGACGCGCAACACACGCACAAGCAGCGGCGCTTGCAAGTTCAAGCTGGCCGCCACCACATCGTCTCCCGCCGCTTTGGGTACCGGCTGCGACTCCCCCGTCAGCAAGGCCTCGTCGGCGGCGCTGTGGCCGCTCTCGATCCGGCCATCCGCCGGAAACGCCTGGCCCGCGCAGACGCGCACCAAATCACCGACGCGCAAGCGCAGCGGTGCCACTTGACTGCTGCTGCCGTCCGCCGCAATGCGCTCGACGCTCTCCGGCAAGGCAGAGCTGGCCTGCTCCAGCGCCTCGGCGGCCCGGTGGCGGGCGCGCAACTCGAAGAAGCGGCCGGCCAGCAAAAAAGTCACGAACATCGTCAATGAGTC
>CANFYD010000045.1 GCA_947450745.1 Burkholderiales bacterium | reverse complement strand
TGCGCCCACTATATTTCAGCCGGTTTGACGGTGCGGAATTCCGCGCCGCTGCCACTTCCGCAGCCATTTCGATGAGCGGCCGTTGTTGATCAGCAGTGCTTGACCATCAACGGTCGGGGCAACCTAGAGGCCGTGGTATGGTTGACCACTGTATGAATAAACAGCTTACGAACAGACAGCCCATGCCACAACATCAAATTGCCCATTGCTGCCACCACTGCGGTGCCAAAAGTTTCATGCGCGTGATCGCCCGTGATGAGCGCGGCGTCATGCGTGCCACGCCGCGCTGCATTTGCAGTGGTTGCAAGCAGGTTTTCGCCGATTCCAGGGATTGGCGCGGCGGCTCAGCCAGCGTGGGCGCAGCCGAGGTCGGTGTGGCCCCTGCTGCGCTGCTGTTGCGGGTCGAGTCGTCGCCGCAGCCTTCTTAGTCAGTCAGCTCGCTCGCTCAGCCCCGTGTCGGGATGATGCGCTCGGCTTCCAGGCGGGCAAACAGGCTGAGGAAGGCGTCCGGCGTGTTCTGGTAGTCCAGAAAACCCGCCTTGCGGCTCTTGCCCATGTCGGCCATCACCTCCATCGTCCGGCCCAGGTCGGCGTCGGTATGCCACCAGGACGCCAGCTTGTCGAGGCTCGGCTCCTTCAGCTGATGCTGCGCGGCGATGTCGGCCCAGGCCTGCGCGGCGCCCTGCATGCGATCGGCCAGCGGGCGCCCGACACCGTCAAACGGTTGCGCTTCGATACCGAAGTAGTCCGCCAGCAAGGGCCACATCCACTTCCAGCGGAACACATCGCCGTTGACGACGTTGAAGTCTTGGTTGTGGGCGGACTCGTTCTGGCTGGCCCAGCTCAGGTGCTGAGCCAGCAAGCCGGCGCTGGTCATGTCGGTCAAGCCGTCCCACTGCGCCTGCGAGCCGGGGAACACAAACGGCTGGCCGGTGTGCTTGCACAAGCTGGCGTAGACGGCCAGCGTCACGCCCATATTCATCGCATTGCCGACGGCGAAGCCGATGATGGTGTGGGGACGATGGACGCTCCAGCTGAAGCCATGCGTGGCTGCCGCCTCGAACAAGCGGTCTTCTTGCTCGTGGTAGAAGTTGTCGACGGCTTGCCGGCCTTGTTCCTCGCGGAAGGGAGTGATCGGCACTTGGCCGGTCGCGTAGGCCTCAAAGGGGCCGAGGTAGTGCTTCAGTCCGGTGACCAGAGCGGCGTGGCCGCCTTTCAAATTGGGCCCGACGGCGCTCAGTACATGGCTGACGATGGCACCGTTGACCCGGATGTTTTCTTTCTCGGTGGCCTGGCGTGACCAAGCGGTGAAGAACACCCGTTTGACCGGCAAATCCTTCAGCGCCGCCGCCAGTTCGGCCGGTTGTGTCAGGTCGGCCACGATGGGCAGGCAACCGGGGACGACCGGAGTGCGGCCGCGCGACAGGCCGTGGACAGTCCAGCCCTCGGTGAGCAGATGTTCAGCCAAGGCGCTGCCGATCACGCCACTGACGCCAACGATGAGTGCTTCTTTTTCTACGGGTTTCTGTGTCATTGAATCAATCTTTGCGGATGAGGTTGCGGTTGAGGTCGGGCCGCGAGGCGACCCCTTGGCCATTCAGCTTGAGTTGCTGAGACAGCTGCAGCAGCTGCTCGCCGCTTGAATTTTCAAGGGGCGGGTCGTCCCGGCATTTGCTTGGGCCGTGGCAAGCGGGTCTGGAAAGCCCGATTAAACGGCGATGACTTCGATGTCGGCCTCGATCGTCCGGACCAGATTCGTGATCGCCTGCAGCGTGCCGGAGAGTGAGCTTGGGCAACTGCCGCAAGCACCTTGGTAATGCACGCTGAGGTAGTTGCGCTCCAGGCCCACCACCGTCAGGTCGCCGCCGTCCGCTTGCAGGGCAGGGCTGATGCGGGCGTCCAGCAGTTCGCTGATGACCTCCAGCCGCGCTTGATCTTCTGGGCTGAGGTCGGCGATGACGGCGCGCGCAGCGAACACGGCGGCTGCGGACTGCGCAGCGGCAGCCGGCGCAGCGCGCAGCGGCACCGCGATCAGCCGCACCAGCTCTTTCCAATCCGCGCCGCCGTCCTGTGTCACCGTCAGCCATTTGTCAACGTAGAAGACATTGCTGACATGCTCGATGGCGAACAGCGCCGACGCCAAGGCGTCGTTCTCGGCCTGTTCGGCGTTCTCGTAGGCATGGGTGATGCCCCAGGTCAGTGGCTCCAGCAGCGTGAACTTGACCGCGTTCGGGTTGGGTGTGTCTTCGATTTCTGCAATCTTGGGCATTTGAATCTCCTCAGTTGCGCAGTAAAAAGCTATCCGCCTCTTAGCCTCTCAAATTTCAGTGGTGGCGTCAGGTTGCGATTGCATGGCGGCATGCAAGGTATGCCAAGGCAAGATGGCGCATTTGACGCGGGTCGGCAGTTCGCTGACGCCGGCAAAAACCGCCAACCGGCCAATCTGGTTGGGCTTGTCCAGATCGAGTTTGCCTGTCGCCATGGCCAGGAACTCGTCGATCAGCGTTTGCGCCTCGGCGCGCGTCTTGCCTTTCACCGCGACGGTCATCATCGAGGCCGAAGCCTTGCATATCGCGCAGGACTCGCCCTCGAACGCAATGCTCTTAATGCCGCCCTCGTCGAGTTGCAGCGCCACGTTGATATGGTCGCCACACAGGGGGTTGTGCCCCTTGGCTTGGTGACTGGCGTGTTCGAGCGTGCCGAAATTGCGCGGCTTCTTGTTGTGGTCGAGGATGACCTCTTGGTAGAGCGCCTTGTAATTGCTCATCAGGCAAACACTTTCTGCACGGCGCGGATACCGACGATCAAGGCTTCGACCTCAGCCATGCTGTTGTAGAAGGCAAATGAGGCCCGCGAAGTGGCTGGCAGCTTGAAGCGTGTCATCACCGGTTGGGCGCAGTGGTGGCCGGTGCGCACGGCGATGCCGTCCTGGTTGAGCAAGGTGCCTACATCGTGCGGGTGGATGCCCGTCAGCATGAAGGACAGCACGGCCGCCTTGTCGCGGGCCGTGCCGATGAGGCGCACACCCGGCATGTCTTGCAGCAGCGCGGTGGCGTGATCGAGCAGCGCCTTTTCATGCGCGGCGATGGCCGGCATGCCGATGTTCGAGAGGTAATCGACCGCTGCACCCAGCCCGATGGCGGCGGCAATCGGCGGCGTACCGGCCTCGAATTTGTAGGGGATCGCGTTGTACTCGGTCTTCTCGAACGAGACCGACAAAATCATGTCGCCGCCGCCCTTGAACGGCGGCATCTTTTCAAGCAGCTCAGCCTTGCCGTACAGCACGCCAACGCCGGTCGGGCCGCACAGCTTGTGGCCCGAAAAAACATAGAAGTCGCAATCGATGTCCTGCACATCGACGGGCAGGTGGGGTGCGGCTTGGGCACCGTCCACCAGCACCGGCACGCCCTGGCTGTGGGCGAACGCGACCATCTGCTTGACCGGGTTGATGCTGCCCAGGGCGTTCGAAACGTGGGTGACGGCAACGAACTTGGTGCGCGCGTTGAACAGCGGCTCGTACTGATCCAGGCACAACTCGCCGGCATCGTTGATCGGCAGCACGCGGATTGTTGCGCCGGTTTCTTCGGCCAGCATCTGCCAGGGCACGATGTTGGAATGGTGCTCCATGGTGGTCAGAATGATCTCATCACCGGCTTTGATGAATTTGCGGCCATAGCCGTGCATCACCAGGTTGATGGCGTCGGTGGTGCCGCTGGTGAAGATCACTTCGCGGGCCTGAGCCGCATTGATGAAGTGCTGCAGCTTGCTGCGCGCCAGCTCATATTCGGCGGTGGCGGTTTCCGACAGCGTGTGCACGGCCCGGTGGATATTGGCGTGCTGGCTGCTTTGGTAGCGCACCATCCGGTCCATCACCGACTGCGGCATCTGGCTGGAGGCCGCGTTGTCGAGGTAGACCAGCGGCTTGCCGTCCAGCTGCAGCCTAAGGATGGGGAAATCCGCCCGGATGCGCTCGACATCGAAGGCCGGTTGCCCGGCATTGCTTGCCGTGCGGTGTTGAAGGTCGATCTGGCGAGCATTCATGAGGGATTGCCGGTTTGTGCCTGCATCAACTGTTGCAACTGATGCTTGAGCGACGGCACGTGGATGCGCTCGATGACTTCGGCACCGAAGGCGTAGGTCAGCAACTTGCGCGCAGCGCTGTCAGCCAGCCCACGACTTTGCAGATAGAACACTTCCTCGGGGTCCAGCTGACCGATGGTGGCACCGTGGGCGCATTTCACGTCGTCGGCAAAAATCTCCAGCTGAGGCTTGGTGTCGATGTGAGCCTTGGCGCTGAGCAGCAGGTTGCGATTCGACTGCGCCGAGTCGGTCTGCTGCGCGCCTTGCCGCACCATGATCCTGCCGTTGAAGACCGCGTGGGCGCTGCCGCCGGCAATGCACTTGTGCAGTTGCCGGCTCACGCCGTGCGGGCGGGCGTGGTCGATGAAGCTGTGGGTGTCGGCCAATTGGCTGCCCGAGATCAGCGCCAAGCCGTCGACGGCGCACTCGGCCGCTTCGCCCAGCAGCACCTGGGCGTTGTAGCGCGAGATCTGCGCACCCAGCGCCACGCTGACGGACTGGTAATTGGCATGCCGCCCGACGGCGACGCTGCAATTGGCGATGTGATGCGCTTTCAGGCTGTCACGCTGCACCCGCACATGCCGGACCTGAGCCTGCTCGGCCAAGACAATTTCCGTGACCGGATTGATCAGGTAGGCCGCCTCGTCTTGCAAGCTGACGTAATCCTCGATCAGCGTCGCTTGGCTGCCGGCTTCTGCGATCAGCAAGCAACGCGGGCTGCTGTGCACATCCGCCTGGGTTGCAATAAACAGCAGATGCACCGGAGCGGCCAGCGCCAGGTTGCGCGGAACCACGATGACGGCTGCATCTTGCAGGCTGGCGCTGTTGAGCGCGGCAAAAACATTGGCGTCCAGGCTTTGGTGACGGCCGAGCTGCGCCTCGATGGCCGCTGCGTGCGTCAGCATCGCCTGCGGCAGGTTGGCCACCAGGGCCTCGCCGGCGCGGGCTGGGTCGGTCGGCGTGGACATTTGCGGTGCATAAATGCCGTCGACAAACACCAAGCGGCTTGCCACGCCGTCGAGAAGGAATGGCTCGATGTCGGCGGGCGCCAGGCTGTGTGCGGCCTGCGCGGGACGCAGCGACAGGCGGGTCAGCGGTGCCAGGTCGGTAAAGCGCCAGTCCTCATCGCGCAGCGTCGGCAGGCGCAGGGTTTCGAGCCGGGCGTTCGCATCGCTGCGCAGCGTCGCAATGCCTGGCCAGGGGCTCTGCGGTAACTCTGGCCTGCCGACCCGCAGCTGAGTGAGGAAGTCGAGCACGGGGGGCCTTGTGGCGGTGTTCGTTGCGGTGCTCGTGTTCATGCGCTGACCTCGCTAGCCCTCGTCTGTTGAGCAGCCTCATATTCAGCGCTGACCCAGTCATAGCCGCGTGATTCGAGTTCCAGTGCCAGCGCCTTGTCGCCGGTTTTGATGATGCGGCCGGCCTCCATCACATGCACGAAGTCGGGCACGATGTAGTTCAGCAGCCGCTGGTAATGCGTCACCAGAATCAGCGCCTTGTCTGGCGTGGACAGTTGATTGACCCCTTGCGAAACCACCCGCAGCGCGTCGATGTCGAGGCCGGAATCTGTTTCATCGAGGATGGCCAAGCTGGGTTCAAGCAGCGCCATTTGCAGGATTTCATTGCGCTTTTTCTCGCCGCCGGAGAAGCCCTCGTTGACGCTGCGGTCCAAGAAATCCGGGCTCATGTCGAGCAATTTCATTTGCTCGCGCACGAAGTCGTCGAACTCCAGCGGGTCCAGCTCCTCCAGGCCGCGCTGCGCCTGCAGCGTGTTGTAGCTGAGGCGCAGGAACTGGCTGTTGGCCACGCCGGGGATTTCGATCGGGTACTGAAAGGCCAGAAAAACGCCGGCGCGAGCGCGTTCTTCCGGGGCCAGCGTCAGCAGATCACGGCCCTCGAACAGCACACTGCCGGCGGTGATTTCATAAGCCGTGTGGCCAGCCAACACCTTGGCAAACGTGCTCTTGCCCGAGCCGTTGGGGCCCATGATGGCGTGCACTTCGCCGCGCCTGACCGTGAAGTCCAGACCTTTGAGAATGGGCGTGCCGTTGACGCTGGCGCAGAGGCCGCGCACTTCCAGTAAAACCGGGCTGTTGGCGTTGATCATCCGACTGATCCTTCGAGTTTGAAACCGAGCAGCTTGGTCGCTTCGACCGCAAACTCCATCGGTAATTGTTGAAATACGTCCTTGCAGAAGCCATTGATGATCATCGACACGGCTGCTTCGGCGCTGATGCCGCGCTGGGCAAAATAGAACAGCTGGTCTTCGCCGATTTTTGAGGTCGAAGCCTCGTGTTCGACCTGCGCCGTGCTGTTGCGCACCTGGATGTAGGGGAAGGTGTGGGCACCGGAGCGGTCACCGATCAGCATCGAGTCGCACTGCGAATAATTGCGTGCGCCAGCCGCCGTGGGGGCCACCCTGACCAAGCCGCGATAACTGTTGTTGGACTGCCCCGCCGAGATGCCTTTGCTGACGATGGTGCTGCGGGTGTTTTTGCCGATATGGATCATCTTGGTGCCGGTGTCGGCCTGCTGATGATGGTTGGTGACGGCCACCGAATAGAACTCGCCGACCGAGTTGTCGCCCCGCAGGATGACCGACGGGTACTTCCAGGTGATGGCCGAGCCGGTCTCGACCTGGGTCCAGGAAATGCGGGAGTTGACTCCCTTGGCCAGGCCGCGTTTGGTGACGAAGTTGTAGATGCCGCCGACGCCGTTTTCGTCGCCCGCATACCAGTTCTGCACGGTCGAGTACTTGATGTCGGCGTTGTCCAGTGCCACCAGTTCCACCACCGCCGCGTGCAGCTGATTACTGCTGAACGCCGGGGCCGTGCAGCCCTCAAGATAGGACACCGACGCGCCGGCTTCGGCAATGATCAGCGTGCGTTCGAACTGCCCGGACTCCTCGGTGTTGATGCGGAAGTAGGTGGATAGATCCATCGGGCATTTCACGCCCTCGGGGATGAAGCAGAACGAGCCGTCGGTGAAGACGGCCGAATTGAGCGCGGCGTAGTAGTTGTCGCCGGTCGGTATCACCGTGCCGAGGTACTTTTTCACCAGTTCGGGGTGCTCCAGCACGGCCTCCGACATCGAGCAGAAGATGATGCCGACCTCGGCCAACTTGTGCTTGTAGGTGGTGGCAACCGAGACGCTGTCGAAGATCACATCGACGGCCACGCCCGCCAGCGCCATGCGCTCGTGCAGCGGCACACCGAGCTTTTCAAAGGTGCGCAGCAACTCGGGGTCAACCTCGTCAATGCTTTTCAGCAGCGCCTTCTTCTTAGGCGCGGCGTAGTAGCTGATGGCCTGGAAATCGATCTTCGGGTAATGGACGTTAGGCCACGACGGCTCGGTCATCAGCAACCAGGCCCGGTAGGCCTTGAGCCGAAAGTCGAGCAGCCACTCAGGCTCGCTCTTCTTGGCTGAAATCATCCGGATGGTGTCTTCGCTGAGCCCTTTGGGCGCGACATCGGATTCGATGTTCGTGACGAAGCCGTGTTTGTAGGGCTGATTGACCAGATTTTGCAGGACTGCACTCATGGGGCTCTCCTTGCTGAAGTCGATAGGGGAAAATTGGAAATGAGAAATTGGGCCGGCTCAGCAAGGCCTAGGCTTTTGCTGCCGCCACATTTTTCTTGACGTTGAAGCTCTCCCCGCAGCCGCATTCGCTGTCCACGTTGGGGTTGTCGAACTTGAAGCTTTGCTTCAGTCCTTCGGTGACGAAATCGATGCGAGAGCCGTCCAGATAGATCAGGCTGTGGGCGTCAACCACCACGCGAGCCCCGTTCAACTCGAAGCTGTAGTCCGTCGGGTGGATCTGCTCGACGATCTCGAAGGTGTGCGCCAGCCCGGTGCAACCCACCGCCTTGACGCCAATGCGCAGGGCCACGGCTTTTTCGCCGCTCTTGTCGAGTTGGCGCCTGATCTGCAGCGCTGCCTTGTCGGTCAATGTCATGCTCATGATTCAAACTCCTTGTTCACTGCCATGCCCTTCCAGTGGCGTCAGGGCGCTTGCTCAAGAAAACACGCTGGCGTGTGTCAGAAGCGGCTGCGGATTGCCGATCAGCGACGAGTCCAGTGCTTCCAGTTCATTCCTGAGTGTTTTAGTCAACTATTAATACCCGACCATATCACTCAACAATAAGACCTGTTCGAGCAAGGTGAAGATCGAGCGCAGGGGGGAAGGGCGGCGGTGGTGGCCGGACGCGGCGCTCAGCGCAGGCAGGCGGGCAATCGAGCGACTGCTGCTGGAGGCGGGCGGGCAAGTGTGGTTGGCGGAGTGCCGGGCCGAGTAGGGCGGCCGATCGGTCGCAGACGCTCTTGGCCCCGAGTTTTGCTGTGGTGCGACAGCGGCTTTTGAGGCCGCTTTTTTATGCCACTGTTCAGGCTGTCATTCAGGCCGCCATTCGGACCTCTTGCATGGTCGCCTGCACAGAAGGGGTTCTGGGCAGCTGCGAACAAACCAGCCGTTCGACCCAGCTGTGTACCACCGCAGCATCGGCGGCGTGGAGCGAGCCGGCGCGCAGCAACACTTCGCGCTTGAGCTCTTGCACGCGCCATCCGAACTCCCGCGCCAGCGCGGTCAACTCCAGCAGCGCGTCGCCGTTGGGCTCTTCGTTCAGTTCCTGCAACATTTTTTCTGGGCTGTGAATATCGAGGCCGCTGCTGGAAAAAGCGAACTGTATGCGTGTCATGCGCTGCTGACCCAAATGCAGCAATTGGCGCAGCGCCGGGCTGGCCTTGCTGACGCGTTCGAGCCACCATTCATGCGACTCATGGAAACTCTGCAAGGCTTTGGTGATATTGAGCAGCTGCGCTGTCAGCTGTTCAACCGGTAGGGGTTGGCGCAGTGAGAACTCTTGGCTGACCCGGGCCGAGGCGCGAATCATCGTCACCACTTGGGGGCTGAACTCACCGGGTATCAGCTTGGCGGCGACGCTGGCGCGCGTGGTTGGGCTGGCACCGGACTCGATCAAAGCAATCAGCCATTCGGCTGCCGCCAGAATCTGCCCGCCCAGATGAAATTGCTTGCCACTGGCGGCGCGCGGATAACCAAAGCCGTCGAGCCGTTCGTGATGCTGCAACACCGCCTCGGCCACCACCGGCCCGGCACCCGGCAAGGTGGACAGGACACGGTGACCAATCAGCGGATGGGTGGCAATATGCCGCCACTTTTCTGCATCCAGCGGTTGATCACGACGCAGGATCTCGGGGTCGATGTACAGCTCCCCCACGTCATGCAGGAGGCCGGCAATCGCGATCAGACCTTGTTGTTCGAGATCTGCTGGCATCAATTTGCGCGCCAACCCCAAAGCCAGCATGGCGACGCCGACCGCATGTGGCAGACGATCGGCATGCTGGTGAGCGTAGATGCTCAGCAGGGCCAACACTTGTGGTGAGAGTTGCAGTTCGATCCAAAAGGTGGCCATCGGCACGCTGCTGGAATCCACACAGATCGAGCGCAGCAAGCTGTGCTGGGCCAGCAAACGCTCGCCCAGCGCTGCCAAGTCTTGGCTCTGCACGCCGCCAACGATTGCCAGGCAAGCGGCCAACGGTTTGCTGAGCTTGTGCTGTAGCAGCCGCTCGCAGGTGGCCGCACTGATAGGCGCACCTTTGACCAGCAGTTTCAGTCCGGTGCGGGAAAAAATATCTTCGCTCGCCTCAAACTCGTGCTGCGCAGTCATGCCACCTACATGTGCCAGATATTGGAGGTCGACTTCGTCGCTGTCTGTATTCATTCAATTGAACTTAAATAAACTTAATAAATATATTATTTCCATCATATTTATTATTACTTAGTTACTCGCTAGTCGATTGTGTAGGTCTGCCGTTTGTGCGTTCAGCGTAAAAATACGCGGTGCTTCGTCACGAATGTCCGGCCTGTCGTGATTTCCAAGCGACGGACATCAGCGTTGGCCGAAGGTGGTGAGCGGCGCGCGGCGCGCGGTACGCGGTGCGCGCAGGGCAGCGCAGTGCGGTGCGATCTGCCGACTTTTTTTGACAGGGGCCGGCTCTAACTAGGAAGCAAAGGTGCGCGGGCTATGCTGGGGCGTGCCACCTGGCAACTCTTGGGTCGCCGCCCAGGCTCCTGGGCCAGCTTCAGGGCCGCGCCGGCTACCTTTCAAACCCAACCCTAACCAACGAGCCCTAATGAAAACTGCCCATGATCTTGTTGCTGCCGCCAAGTTGCGCATCCAGGAAGTTTCCCTGGCTGACGCCGACCAAGCCATTCTCGAAGCCGACGTGTTGATCGATGTTCGGGAGGCCGATGAATTCGCCGCCGGCCACCTGAGCGGTGCCATTCATGCCTCGCGCGGCATGTTGGAGTTCAAACTCAGCAGCACGGCCGAACTCAGCTCGCGTGATTTGCGCATCGTGCTGTACTGCAAAACCAGCGGACGCGCAGCGCTGGCCGCCTGCGCGCTGCACGACATGGGTTATCTGCAAGTCAGCTCGATAGCCGGCGGCTTTGATGCTTGGCAAGCAGCAGGTAAACCTGTCGTCAAACCGGCCTTGCCGACCTTTGATTGAGACTTTCTTCCTAAGCACCATTCACTGCCCGCGGGAGGCCGCAGCACCTGAGTCCGGCGCGCAACAACTCTGGAGACTCCATGCAAGCATTTCAGGACTATTACCCCGACACCCTGGCTCATTGCTATGGCTGTGGGCGTTTGAACCTGCAAGGGCATCAGATCAAGACTTTTTGGGACGGCGATGAAACCGTCACCCACTTCACACCCAAACCGGAGCACATGGCCGTGCCGGGGTTCACTTACGGCGGTCTGATCGCCTCGCTGATCGATTGCCACTGCACCGGCACAGCGGCAGCGGCCATGTACAAAGCCGAGGCACGCGAGATGGACACGTTGCCCGCTTTTCGCTTTGTCACAGGCTCGCTGCATGTGGACTATCTGAAGCCCACGCCGATCACCAGCACGCTGGAGATTCGCGGCCGCGTGAAAGAAATCAAGGGCCGCAAAGTCATCGTTGAAGCCACTGTGTGGGTGGACGGCGTAGCCACCGTTCGCGGCGAGGTGGTGGCGGTGCAAATGCCGGAAAACTTCGGCGTTTGACAGACATCCGGCGGTCACTGAACCCGCCAGCCGCCGCGCTCCACTGAGCCGTCCCCCCCTTACTGCGCCCCTGCGCCCCAGCGCGCCAGCGCCCAAGCGCCATCCAGACCCCACCGGCACCCGGCGGTCGCTGAAAATTGGCGCTCTCACAACATCCGCCCGGCACTCTTCTACATGAGTGCCGGGCTTTTTTTTGTTCACTCAACCCCTGCGTTCACGGTGTTGTGAATATTAAATGTAATTCAGATAATTCCTACTCACGAGAGTGCTGAAGTCCTGCAAGTGCCTCGGCATCGAGTTTTTCAGTGCCGGCCTGGCTGCCGGAGCGGCGCTCGGCAACCGATCAATCAACTGTTCTATCGCTCTACCGCTCTACCGCTCTACCGCTCTACCGTCCAACCGAACTCTGGCGACCGGTCAATTTTCAACTTGGCCGCGAACGCGCGCCGGTCCCCATCAACACCCCTTTTTACTCTGACGCTGACGCCTTCTGATGACCGTTTTCTCTGCCTTGATTGCGTTGCGCGCCGCAGCCGCCACCCGCCTCCGTCCTCGTATCGCCGCCTGGCTGGCGGCAGCGCTGGCTTGTTTGTGCTGCGGGGCAGCGGTGAGCGGGTCGGGCGCTGACGGTCTCGGGCTCGATCTCGACATAGGCGTGGGCGTGGGCGTGGGGATTGGCGGCGGTGCAGGCGAGGGCGGCGTCCTGGCCAGCCCGCTGGGCGCCGTCTGGGCCTGGGGCTTGGTCGGCCTGATGGGTGTCGTCATGCTGCTGCTGACGATCTACACCTTGCGGCACTATGTGTTTTCGATCAACCGCTTGTTTGGTCGCCAGCGCCACCCCTACGCCAGCATCGTCAGCGCCGATTGGCCGCGGGTGACGATTTTTGTGGCGGCCCACAACGAAGAAGACGTGATCCAGGACTGCCTGGAAAACCTGCTGCAGGTCGATTACCCGGCCGACCGGATGATCATCATGCCGGTCAACGACCGCTCCAGCGATCGCACCCGCGAGATCATCGACGCCGTGGTGGCGCGCTTCCCCGGCCGCATCACGCCGTTCCACCGGGTCAGCGGCAAGCCCGGCAAAGCAGCGGCTTTGAAGGATGCTACCGCGCTGATCGACACTGATTTCATCATCGTTTTCGATGCCGATTACATGCCCTCGCGCGGCCTGATCCGGCGGCTGATGGCACCGTTTTTCGACCCCGAAGTGGGCGCGGTGATGGGCCGCGTGGTGCCGCACAACGTCGGTGCCAATTTGCTGACGCGCCTGCTCGATCTGGAACGCTCCGGCGGCTATCAGGTCGACCAGCAGGCGCGCATGAACTTGGGTCTGGTGCCGCAATACGGCGGCACCGTGGGCGGCATACGCATCAGCGCGCTGCAGGCGGTGGGCGGCTGGCACGACGATGTGCTGGCCGAAGACACCGACCTGACCTACCGGTTGCTGCTGGGCGGCTGGTTGACCGTCTATCACAACCGCGCCGAATGCTATGAAGAAGTGCCGCAGAACTGGGCCGTGCGGATGCGCCAGATCAAGCGCTGGTCGAAGGGCCATAACCAGGCTTTGGTGCGGCATGGTGGCGCGCTGCTGCGCAACCCAAGCCTGAGCCTGATCGAGCGGGTGGACGGCTTTTTGCTGCTGGGCGTCTACATGATGTCGCCGATCTTGCTGTTCGGCTGGGTGCTCAGTCTGCTGATGTATTTCACCGTCTCGATGCAGGTGCTGGCACCGGCATTTTTGTTGATTGCCTTCATGGCGCACAGCGCGCTGGGCAACTTTGCTGCCTTCTTCGAGATTGCCACCGCCGTGCATCTGGACCGCTCGCAACAGCGCATCCGGCTGCTCGCCTTCACCTTCATGGGCTTCATCGTCAGCGCCGTGGCGATTGCCCAATCGGTGTGGGAGCAACTGCTGTGGGACCGCCTGCCCGGTCGCGGCTTTCATTGGGACAAGACCGTGCGTTACCGGCGTGCCGGCAACCCTCTGTC
>CANFYD010000044.1 GCA_947450745.1 Burkholderiales bacterium | reverse complement strand
TCCTGCTCGCACCGGCCTGGCGCGAAGCCTTCTACCAACTGATCGATGCCACCGGCTTGGTGATCTGCCTGAATGTGCCGACCCAGCACCCCAGCTACCGCGAGGTGCGCGGCCGCTCCAGCAAGGGCCGGCTGAGCCAGGGCGAGTACTACCACCACGACGGTTGCTCGGGCCCGCAAAAGCCACGCTTTGTCGAGATCCGCTGTCCGGTCCAGCCGGTTACACGCTCGGTCGCCACGGCCGTGGCACCGCACCGCGCGGTGGTGGCCGCCATGCTGCAAACCTTGCCACAGGCTTTGGCCAGCGGCGACGTGCTGGCCGCTTGGAGCGCAAGGCTGACTGGCGACGCGGGCCTGACCGGCTTGACGGATGCCGAGTTGGATCAATTGCAAGGCCTGATCACCCGCACCGTGCGCCGCAAACTCGATGCCGAGGGCGCGCGCGCCTACTTCCGCCAGGTTGATCGGGCCGCTGATGCCTACTTCGAGCCCTGGCAGCTGGGCGAAAGCCGCTTGATCGCCAATGCCAACCCGAATGCCAGCTCAGGCTTGACGATGCAGCACCGCCGCGCTTATCAAGACATCAACCGCGTCGGCGTGGCCAACGGTCATCTGGTCAAGCGCTGGCCGAATGAAGAACTGCTGGAAGCGGGCCAGACGATGGACCCCGCCTTCATTGCCGCGCTGTGCCGCGAAGAAGCGGAAGGGCCGGCAGAAAACGACGACGACAGCTGCTACTTGAGGCCCCATTAAATTTGTAGCGCTGCAGTTTTCACTCCAGGATCGGCACGCCTGGGGCGATCAACGCCGCACTTTGCGGATCGATTTTCAGCACCGGCCCAGTCAGCCACGCCATGATTTCGGCCGTCGTGTCGGCCAATGACAAAGCAGCACCCGCCTCGTGGTGCAGGGCATAGGTCGCGGCACCCAGCATCTGGCGGGGCTTGTCGGCCCAGGACGCCAGATAGGGCTCGGCCGGTGGCTCGGACGCACCGATGACCTGCAAATAGCGCTCCAAAGCACCCTGGATGCGCGCCGCCAGCGGCCAATTGCCCGACATCGCAGCCAGCCGGACGGCCGCAGCGATATTCAGCTCAGCCCGGTTGTTGGGGCCGACAAAATGGCTCGAGCGGAAGGCCAGCGCCAGTGATTCACGCGCTTGCTCCGGCAAGCCGGTCATGAAGTAGAGCGCCGCAAGATTGCGGGCCGGATGGGGCAGATTGGCCAGATTGCCAATGGACTCGAACAAGTCGCGGCTCTTGCTGAACGCGTGCAGGGCCAGCGGGTAATTGCCGTCCTCGCGCTGCTGTGCACCCAGGCCGAGCTGGGCGATGGCCATGAAGTAGGGGTCGGCCAAGCGGTGGGCAACAGCCACCGCTTCGTCGGCGCTGAGGCGCGCCCGCACGCCTTGGCACAGGCGCAAGCGCACGGCGCGGTCGAGGTCAAGGCAGACGATCAACAACGCCGGCTCATCGAGCACTCGGCAAAGAGCGACGGCCTGTTCCGCCAAGCGGCTGGCATCATCCAGCTGCCCCCTGAAATTGCACAACTGGCCCAAGCCGAACAGGGCCATGGCAAGAGCGCGCGAAGGAAAGTGCGTGAGCAGACGAGCCAAGGCATCGCGAAAACACTGCTGACCCAGCACGTACAAGCCGGTCACGATCCAGTAGCGCCGCAACGCGTTGGCCAAATCAAGCCCTTGCGCGATACCGTCAGTGGCGCGGTCGCACCAAGCCTGGGCGGCCAGCAAATTGGCTCGTTCGGCATCCAGCGCGTCGGCTGCTCGCTTGACCCCAGGGCCGGACAGGGCCTGGCCCTGAGCTTGGGCAAATTGCAAAAAAAAGGCCAAGTGGCGATCTTGCGTGAGTTCGGCCAGGCCGGCGTCCAGCAGACGATCACGCGCGAAGTGACGCACCGTTTCAAGCAAGGAGTAACGCGCTTCATCCTCGCCATGGCGCTCCACCGCCACCAACGATCGATCAACCAACTGCCGCAACAAGTCCGCCACCAACCACTCATCGCCGCCGCCATCAATAGCGAGTGCGGCAGCCACGGTCCAACCGCCAGCAAACACCGACAAGCGCTGCAGCAACTGCTGCTCCGCCGGCGACAAATGCTCGTGACTCCATTGCAAGACCGCCAGCAGCGTGCGGTGGCGCGAATGAGACTTGCCGGTCTCGGTGAGCAAGCGGAAGCGGTCGTCGAGCTTGTTGCGGATCTGCTCGATCGTCATCAACTTGACCCGCGCCGCCGCCAACTCCAAGGCGAGCGGAATGCCGTCCAGCCGCCGGCACACCTCGGCGACGGCTGCGGCGTTGCCGGCGTTCAGCTCGAAACCGGGCAAGGCCTGCCGGGCCAAGCTGACAAACAGATCGACCGACTCGCAACCGTGCAGAGCCACGTCGGCATAGGTATCGGCATCGGCACCGGCAAGCGGTACCTGCATCGAGCGCATGGCCACAACCCACTCACCGGCCACCCCCAAGCTCTCGCGGCTGGTAGCCAACACGCGCAACAGGGGGAGGCGGGCCAGCAATCGTTCCACCCATGCGGCACAGGCACCGAGCAGATGCTCGCAGTTGTCCAGCACCAGCAGGCGCTGCTGCCCGGCCAGCCGCTGCACCAGCGCGGCCTCGACGGTCAGCGCCGGGGCCTCGCGCAGACCGACAGCGCTTGCCAACGCTTGCGCCAACTGCAAGGGTTCGTGCACGGGTGCCAAGTCGATGAAGCTGACGCCGTCCTTGAAACGGTCCTCCACCGCGCGGGCGACTTCAATGGCCAAGCGGGTCTTGCCCGCGCCGCCCATGCCGGTCAACGTCAGCAAGCGGCTGCGCAACAACAGTGCCGCGCAGTCGGAGCGTTCGGTCTCGAACCCAAAAAATGGCGTCAACGGCAGCGGCAGGCTGTTGCCGGAGCCGGCCCATTCGAGTGGCGGCGGCGGGCTGCTGGCGCGACTGGCCTGTGGCGGCGCGGCGGCCGGCTCGGCCTGCACCGGCAAGCAAAACCGATAACCCCGCCCCGGCACGGTGGCAATGGCCGCTTGGCCGAGCATCCGCCTGAGATGAGCGATCTGTACCGGCAGGTTGTTTTCGCCCACCACCAAGCCGGGCCACACCTTGTCCATCAACGCGCGCTTGCTCGCCAGTGCTCCGCCACTGTCCAGCAGCGCCAGCAGCAGATCAAACGCTTTCGCGCCTAAAGGACAGTCGAGTCCATCGATCAACAGCCGACGTTCTTGGGGGTGCATTTCAGCTCGGCCAAATCGATAAATCTGATTCATGAGTGGGTCAGTGGCGCTGCGAAATTGGCGCGGGCGCCCACTGGTTTGAGAACCTGTTTTTAGAAAAATTTATGCAAATTTTAGCCAGCCTGTAGGACTTTTCCGACCAATGTTTGAAGAATCAACCCGGCATTCACTCGATGCCGATTGCAGGAGAAAAAAATGAAACACGTCCCCGTCTGGTCCAGGAAATTCGTCGTTATCACCTTGAGCACAACACTGGCTGCCTGCGGCGGAAGCAGCGACAGCACGCCCGCCACCCCGGTCGTACCGAGCACGCCTGCCGTGCTGAGCCTGACGCTCAGCGGCAGCGCCAGCCGCGGCGCGGTGCTCGGCAACAAGGCCATCGGCATCACCTGTGCCACCGGCAAAGGCAGCAGCACGACCAAGGCCGACGGCAGCTACAGCTATGCCATTGACGGCGGCAAATGGCCTTGCCTGGCTCGCGTCACCGATGCGGACGGCAGTTATCTGCACACGGTGGCGTTGGGCTCGGCCTCCGCCACCACCGCGACGGCCAACATCACACCGGTGACACAACTGGTGGTGGCGCGCTTGGCCGGTGCCGACCCTGCGGCCTACTACACCGCGTTCGACAGTGCTCCTGCCGCTGCTGCCGTCTTTGTCACCGCGACGGCCGTGACGGCGGCGCAAACGTCGGTGGTCGCCACCTTGAAATCAGGCGGGCTTGACTTGACCGCCGTTGGCGACCTGCTCGCCGCCACACTGACCCCCGCCTACACCGCCGCGCTGGTGTCGCTGGACAGCAGCCTTGCCAGCAGCGGCACCACGCTGGCGGCGCTGACGACCAGCGTGGTCAACACCACGCCCACCACGGCGGCCGGCTTGCCCGTCGTCACCATCGGCCTGCCGACGCTGCCGCCCGATCAAATGCTGAAACCGGCAGCGGCTAATTGTGCGGCGCTGCGCAGTGGCAAGTATCGGGTGGTGATTCCTGCGCCAGGCGCGCCATTGAGCAACCAAGTAGGCAGCTTTCAACTGGATGCGACAACCGGAGGCGTCGTCAACTCTGACGGCAGCAGCGAAGTCGTGGTGGTCAACGGCGCCTGCCGCTTTCTTGGGAACGCTGGAAAGAACGATTTCGTGGTTTCCCCGGCCGGCGTGATGGTCGGGCGCATTGCCGACGGTTCCAAATTCCGCACGGCCATTGCTTTTCCTGAGCAAGCCCATGTGGCAGCGGAATTGGTCGGCAGTTGGAATGTCCTGGGTACGATACCCTGGGACGGTGCGGTCGGCTTCGGTGGCATGGCGGGCGCAGCAACTTGGGGCTCGGACGGCAAGATCAGCTCAGGCTCGGTCTGCAATCATCCAGCCACCTGGGATGTGGTGACCTGCGGCAGCTTCACCCCGGGAAGCCAGCCCTTGCGCTCCAATGCCACTGGCGGCTTTGACCTGCTCAATGAAGCCGGCACAGCAGTGGACGGCCGCGGCTTCATCTACCAAGCCGGCAGCGGCGACCTGATTTACATCCAGGTCTACAGCCAGGGCGACTTCAATATCTGGACACGCCAGAAAACCAACAGCCTGCCAAGCATGGGCGACGTCAAGGCCAGCTGGAGCCTGGGTCTGGACGAGCAAATGCTCTCAACAGGCGCTGTCTCGGCTGACACCCACACCATCGTCTCGGTCGATGCCACAGCCGGCAGCTGGGTGCGTAAGCAAAAAACGATCGGCGGCACCGATGAACACCTGCAGACCTGGTTTTTGAACAACCCGCGCAATGGCTACAGCTACCGAGCCGCCGGGTCGGCGTTGGCCAGCGACGGCACCACGGTCAACATCAACCAGACCACCAGCATGGGCCTGCGCGGCATGGGCATCACCGCAGTGTTGAACCAGACCAAAAAACGCTTTCAGTTCTCAGTCGAGCAACCTGCCCCTTGAACCACCACGACCCGGCAGACGACAAGCTGCCGGGTCGGCGTTTCACAACCCGGGGCTGAGCGATTTAGCAGCGCTCGCTGAGTCAGCTCAACAACCGGCCGGCCCGCCCACGTTGTACTGCAGCAGTGCAAGCAACAAAGGCTCCCATGTCACGGACGACCCTTCTCACCCGCCACGCCCGCCGTGCGGCAAATTGGCTGCTTGCGGCGGTGTTGTCGGCTACCGGTGTTGTGCAGGCGGCAGATTCATTGCCCACCTTCCTCGCGGACCCGGCCCAAACCTCGGTCTCTGGCCTGTCATCGGGGGCCTTCATGGCGGTGCAATATCAGGTGGCTTTTTCAAGCACGGTAAAAGGTGCGGGCGTGGTGGCGGGCGGGCCTTATTACTGCGCCGGTGGCCTGGGTTATGGTGCGGCCGCCATCTGCATGGGCATGGTGCCGTTCATGCCGCCAAACCCCAGCCTGATGCTGCTGGCGGCCGAGGCCTTTGCCAGTGCCGGGCAGATTGACCCGCTGGCCGACCTGAGAAACGACCGCATCTACGTCTTCAGCGGCACCAAAGACCGGGTGGTCTACCCGCAGGCCGTCGATGCCACGGTGGAGTTTTTCAAATTGGCGGGCGTGCCCAGCGCCAACATCAGCTATGTCAACCAAGTGCCGGCAGGCCACGCGCTGATCACCTCGGCCTTCGGCAACGACTGCGCCGCCAACGACCCGCCCTACATCAGCCATTGCATAGTCAAGGGCCAGGGTTACGACCAAGCCGGTGCCTTGTTGACCCATATTTACGGCAAATTGAGCCCGCCGGTCAAAAGCGTACGCGGCCGCATCGTGGCCTTCAACCAGCATGAATTCGCCGACGCCAGCAGCGGCATGGCCGACGACGGTTACATCTATGTGCCGAAATCCTGCGGCCAAGACAGCAGCGGCTGCAAGGTACACATCGCCCTGCACGGCTGCGAACAATCTGCCAAGGTGGTGGGCAAGGACTTCTACAGCCGCACCGGCTACAACAACTGGGCCGACAGCAACAAGATGCTGGTGCTGTATCCACAGGTCAATGCCTCGTCCATGCCCTACAACCCAAAAGGTTGCTGGGATTGGGTCGGTTACACCGGCCCTAACTTCGCCACCCGAGCGGGCGTGCAGCTTTCTGCCATCAAGGCGATGGTGGACAGGCTGACCCGGCGACCCTGAACGGCAAGCGGCTTGGAAAATTAATAGTCAGGTCGATGCGGCGTCGTCCACGCTGGCAAAGCGCAGCACCAGGTCGTCGATCAAGCGGCGCACACGCAAGGGCATGTGCTCGCGGGCCGGCAAAATCGCGTGCAGCTGGAACTCCTCGCCCTGCCATTCGGACAACAGCGGCAGCAAGCGGCCAGCGCGCAGATCGGCCTGCACATCGAGCCGCGACTTGACCGCGATGCCAAGCCCTTCAAGTGCCCATTGATGCACCAGCGCACCGTCGTCTGCGCGGCGGTTGCCCTGCACCTTGATGCGCGTGGTGATGCCGTCGCGGATGAAGGACCAGTCCAGATGCGGCTGACCGGAGCGGTAGAGCGCCAAGCAGTTGTGTTGCATCAGCTCGCGCGGATGGCCAGGCACACCGTGCTGGGCCAGATAAGCAGGCGATGCGACCAGCACGCTGGAGCCGGTGTGCAAGCGCCGCGCCACCAGGTTCGAGTCACGCAGCTCGCCGTAACGAATCGCGATGTCCACCCGTTCGCGCAGCATGTCGTGCATGCCGTCGGACACCAACAGCGCAATCCGCAAGCCCGGGTGATGCGCCAAAAACCCGTCCAGCATGGGGCTGAGGATCTGCCGCCCCAGATCGGATGGCGCAGCGATGTGGATTTCGCCCTCCAGCCGCTCCGTTTGCCCGCCCAGCAGCGAACGCACATCGTCGAGCAGGCCAAGCGCACGCTGCGCGTGGTCACGCAGCAACTCGCCCTCGGCCGTCAGCCGCATCGAGCGGGTCGAGCGCTCGACCAACCGCACGGCCAAGGTCGCTTCAAGCCGCTTCAACGCAGCGCTGGCCGCAGCGGGTGACATTTGCAGTTGGCGCGCCGCTGCGCTCAACGAACCCGCCTCGGCCAGCCGCAAAAAGAGTTGCAATTGAGAAAGTTGTAAGTTGCCAGGCCAGCTCATCTGCAAATTTTTGTTGAAAGTGAATCGGGTTACAGGCTCATTATCAAACCCAGCTTACGGAACTACAGTCAAGCCATCAATCATTACCGCACCCATCCATGAAAGCCATCGCCTACCGAGAGTCGCTGCCCATCGAGCACGCCAACGCCTTGCTCGACCTTGAACTGCCCGAACCGAGCGCCACCGGCCGCGACCTGCTGGTGCGCGTGCAGGCGGTGTCGGTCAACCCGGTGGACACCAAAATTCGCCGCAACAGTGCGCCCGCCGCCAACCAGGCCAAGGTGCTGGGCTGGGACGCAGCCGGCGTGGTGGAAGCCGTCGGCGACCAAGTCACCTTGTTCAAGCCGGGCGACCGGGTGTTCTACGCCGGTGACATCACCCGCCCGGGCAGCAACGCCGAGCTGCACTTGGTGGATGAGCGCATCGTCGGCTTCATGCCCGCAACGCTGGACTTTGCTTCGGCCGCCGCACTGCCGCTAACCAGCATCACCGCGTGGGAGCTGCTGTTCGAGCGCCTCGGCGTGACGCCCGACACCGAAGGCGCGCTGCTGATCGTCGGTGCGGCCGGCGGCGTGGGCTCGATCCTGACGCAGTTGGCCCGCCAGTTGACGCGCCTGACCGTCATCGGCACCGCCTCGCGGCCCAATACGCAAGCATGGGTGCGCGGGCTCGGTGCCCACCATGTGATCGACCACAGCCTGCCGCTGAGCGAGGAGCTGAAGCGCATCGGCGTCCCCGCTGTCACCCATGTGGCGAGCTTGACGCAGACCGAAGCGCACTACGAACAGCTGATTGCTGCGCTGGCCCCACAAGGCAAACTGGGCCTGATCGACGACCCGACCGGCCCGCTGGACATGCGGCCGCTGAAGCTCAAAAGCTTGTCGCTGCACTGGGAGCTGATGTTCACCCGCTCGATGTTCGAGACCGCCGATATGGCGCAGCAAGGCGTGCTGCTGAACCGCGTCGCCCAGCTGATCGACGCCGGCCAACTGCGGACCACTTTGGGCGAAAACTTCGGTGCCATCAACGCCAGCAACCTGAAGCGAGCTCACGCCTTGATCGAGAGCGGCAAGGCACAAGGCAAGCTCGTACTCGAAGGTTTTTAAGCCTCAGTCAAGCAGACATTCGGCCGTTAACCTAGTATTAACCCTTAAATTTTTAGGAATTCGCATGACAAAACTATTCGATCCCATCCAGTTCGGCGATATCGCTGTCTCCAACCGCGTCGTGATGGCGCCCTTGACCCGCAACCGCGCAGACGCCGACCGCACGCCCACCGCCATCATGGCCACCTATTACGAGCAGCGCGCCAGTGCCGGCTTGATCATCACCGAGGCCACCCAAATCACGCCAGAAGGCCAAGGCTATTTGGACACCCCCGGCATTTACAGCCCGGCGCAAATCGCCGCTTGGCGCCCTGTCACTGCCGCCGTGCATGCCAAGGGCGGCAAGATCGTCATGCAGCTCTGGCATGTGGGCCGTATTTCCCACGTCTCGCTGCAGCCGAATGGCCAAGCGCCGGTCTCCAGTACCGCACGCCGCGCCGAATGCAAAACCTACACCGCCAACGGCTTCGAAGATGTGTCGGCCCCGCGCGCGCTGCGCTTGGATGAAATGCCGCGCCTGGTGGCCGAGTACGCCACAGCCGCGCGCAACGCCATCGAGGCTGGTTTCGACGGTGTGGAAATCCACGCCGCCAACGGCTACCTGTTGGAGCAGTTCCTGCGCGACAGCGTCAACGACCGCACCGATGCCTACGGCGGCTCAAAAGAAAACCGCGCCCGCCTGTTGCTTGAAGTTGCTGCTGCTGTCACGGCTGAAATCGGCGCTGGCCGGACCGGCTTGCGCTTGTCGCCGGTCACGCCCGCCAACGACGCGCAACAAGACAGCGACGCGCAAGGCTTGTTCAACTATGTGGTCGAGCAACTGGCTCCAATGAAGCTGGCCTTCATCCACGTGGTGGAAGGTGCGACCGGCGGCCCGCGCGATGTAGCCCCGTTCGACTACGCCGCGTTGCGCCAGCGCTTTATGCAGGGCAACCCGCATGGCGGCTGGATTGTCAACAACGGCTACAACCGCGAAATGGCCATGGAAGTGATGGCCAGCGGTGCCGCTGACCTGATCGCTTTTGGCCGCCCGTTCATCAGCAACCCCGACTTGGTGCAGCGCCTGCGCGATAACGCACCACTGGCCGAGCTGAACCGCGATACGCTGTATGGCGGCGGCTCCAAGGGCTATATCGACTACCCAGCGCTGGAAGCTACAGCCGCCTGAAGTGAAACGGCCCGGCTTGAATAAAGCCGTGTCTCGGTAAAAAAGGCGCCCGATCATTCGGGCGCCTTTTTTTGACTGCAAGACTTCACTTAACGACGCTTCAACCGCATCAATCCGGCACCGTCAACACCCCACTGGCAAAACCGATCGCATCAGCGGCGGCGGGGGTGGCGGACCAGACCGGCAGATTGGCCACCGTCACATTGCTGCCGGCGGCACGCGGCGTGGTGTGAACCACCTGGCTGGCGGGCAGCGCGGTGCCATTCTTCAAGTGCGCCCACATCTGATCCATCGCCCGGCCGAAGTAGACATGCAGCGGCACAAAACGACTGTCATAACCCAGCAAAGCACCAAAGGCGATGAAGGTGTCGAAATGCTGGGCGTTCGTCACCTCGTAGTAGCGAACTTTGGAGGCGGCGGCTTCGGTGATCTGGTTTTTGCCGTAATAGGCGCGCGCCGCATGGTTGACCGGTACCAGCGTGTCATTGCGGCCGGCCACAATAATGGTCGGAACACCGCGCAGTTTGGTCGTCAGCTGAACCTCATTCATGCCGGCAACGACCCGCTCGGACCAGCTCTTCATCGTGCCAAACAAGGCCCGGCCGCTGGCCACTTCCTTACCCGTTACCAAGGCGCGCATGCACATCGCACCATCAAGTGCCAGATCGGCTTGCCCACTGCTTACCGAGCTGGCCAGGAAGTCTATTTTTGCACCTCCAACCGAGTCGTTGTAAACGACGTTAACGCCCGACGTGGGCGGCACGCCATTACCACCAGAGAACAGACCGGCCTGCACAGCGGGCACCTGAGCCACCACGTCACCGGTGCCGTTTGTGTTGGCAAAACTGTAGCCGCACACGTTATCAGTTACTTTGAACTTTCCATAACTGTTGACGTAAGTGACAACAATGGCGTTAGTTGCGAAGCGGAAATGTGACTGTTGCAAGTAGTTGGATTCGCTCTGCCAACCGTAGCTGTTCAGCTTGGCCAAGGCCTCATCGGCTTGCTCGGCCAAGGTCGTTGCGGCCAACAGGCCGCGAGTCTTCAGCGCGGCGCAGCGGTTCTGAGCATTGACGGTGTAGGCCGCCGGCCAAAATGCGGGGTTCAGGGACAGCCCAGCCTGCGCCGACAGCGCCGCACAAGGCTGGAAGACATTTGCATAAGTGAAGTAATCGACCAGCGGCTTGCTGTGGGTGGCCACGGTTGCCGCACCTTGTTTGATGGTCAGGCCGGTATTGGCGCCCGGTTGCGCGTTCGGCTCAGCCACTGCCACACCGTCGATCAGGCCTTCGGTGTCTTGCTCGGCAGCAGCCAGCGCGGCACCGCCGCCGTTGGACACCGAAGAGGCGATGACCACCGTCTTGGCTGGGGTGATGACGACTTCTTTCTTGCCTGGCTGAGCGGCAATATCGCTACCGTACTTCTCGTTCAGCACGTAAAACGCCAGCTTGACGGCACGCAAGGTATCGCGACCCCAGTCCTTTTCAGGATTCTGCTGTGAATGCGCATGCTTGTAGGCCACGCGGTTCGGGAAGGCTGCGTTGTAGGCGCTGCGCTCATCGTCGCTCAGGTCGGCTTTGAACTGAGCCTTTTTGCCAGCGGCGGTGGCTGTAGCAACAGTGCCGTCGATCTGGATCACGTTGTCCGTCATCAGATCGTGCAGCCCATTGCCCGATCCCTTGTCCGCATAAGCGACCGCGCAGCCATGCTTGAGTCCCCAGTCGCCCGAGGTGCCGATGGCACCGTAAACGCCGCGCGAACCGGACGATGTGGCGGTCACGATGCAGGGGTTTTTGACGTCGAAGTTGCTGGGCACTTGCACCATCAACACGACGTTCTGTCGGCCCGACCCGTCATCGGCTACTGCAATGTATTCAGTCCCGGCTACTTTGCCTTCTCCCAAAGTATCAGACCCGCTGATATCGATGTTAGGCCCGTATAGACGGCCGAAACCGCCGAGCGCTGTGTAGTCAATCAGCGCGCGGTAGTTGGTGTAAATGGAGTTACGGCGAACTTCAGAGGCCGTAGGTGCCAGCGGGTTGGCAAAAGCAGGTGCGGCTGCGGCCAACAAACCGGTCTTGCCCAAACCGGCGGTAAGCAAATCGTCGGTTGCGCCGTCGTAGCTCATTTGTGCGACGCTGCCGGCGACAAAGCTGGGCAAGACGTTGACGACCGGAGCAGCGACCGGCTCGGGTGCCGAATCAGAACCGCCGCAGGCCGTTAGCAATACCGGTGCCAACAATAACCAAGCGGCCGGGTTTGCACGGGCTTGGTGCGGCTTAGGGCGTAAATACTTCATTTGAGTCTCCTGAATATTGTGCTTCGGGCAGGGCCTTCGACGCAGCCGCCGTCCCGCTTCCGGCGTCCGCCAAAATCAATGCTGTTTATCGACAAGTTGTTGTTCGAGCAAGACAGTCTTGCCCTCCTTGCACGCCGGTTTATCTGAGCAAACAAGTCGGTACTTCGTCTATGTCGCAGCCAGCAATCGACAAGTTCGGCGTCGGCAGCACTTGCAAGCTAGGGAAAGTACTTTTAAGTTGGCCACTACGGCATGCAGTAGCCTACGCAGCCATGCACACCGCCGTAAGCCCCAAGACTACGCCCGGGTTTTCCCCAGCCGAGGCCTTCGCGAGCCTGAGCCCCTTGGGCTTGGCGCTGTCACGCCACCGAGTTCTCCACTGGGTCAGCGAGAGTTTTGCCGCGATGTTCGGCTTCAACCCTGACGAATTGATTGGCCAGAGCTTTGCGCTGCTCTACCCTACAAACAGCGAATTCGAGCGGGTTGGGCTGTGCGGTCAGAACGCGATGCGTGCTTGCGGAAACTATCAGGACGAGCGCTTGATGAAGCGCCGTGACGGGCACACGCAGTGGTTCCGCGTCCATGGCCAAACGCGAGATATGAGCGCACCATTTGCTGAAGCTGCCTGGATATTTCAACCGCTGCACATCGATTGCGGGCCCGATGCTTTGACGCCCCGCGAACGCGAGGTGCTCAGTGCGATGGCGGCCGGCCAAACGGCCAAGGAATGTGCAAAAACACTGAGCTTGAGCCCGCGCACCGTTGAAAAACTGCGCGCTCGGCTGCGCCAGCGTTACGGCGTGCACAATGCAGCCGGACTGATGGGGCGATTGTTGGGATCGCCGATGGAATCGACGATTTGAGAGGACAACGTCCCGCTTGTGACACCGCAGCGGGTTAACCCCAAGGCAATGCTACGTAAAGGAACTCCCCGTGCCGAGTTTTGCCGGAACACCCTACATTCGTGACCTAACTTCAGCCGTTTTGACATCCAAGGTAGGCCAATCAAAGTGAGTGAATTCATCCTCGAAACCAGTGGTCTCAGCAAGGACTTCAAGGGCTTCACTGCAGTAGACAACGTGAACCTGCGAGTGCAGCGCGGCCACATTCACGCGCTGATCGGCCCGAACGGCGCGGGCAAGACGACTTGCTTCAATTTGCTGACCAAATTTCTGGAGCCGACACGCGGCAAGATCGTCTTCAACGGCGTCGACATCACCGCAGAAAAGTCGGCTGAAATTGCCCGCCGAGGCGTCATCCGCTCG
>CANFYD010000043.1 GCA_947450745.1 Burkholderiales bacterium | reverse complement strand
TGCCTTCCATGCGGCGCATGTCTTTTTCGGCACGGTCCATGTCGCCGGCACCGGTTTTGGCCGTCATCTGGGTCGGCAATTTGTCCATCAGACCGGCCAAGCCGCCCATCTTCTTCATCTGCGAGATTTGCGCGAGGAAGTCGTTCAGATCGAAGCCGTCACCGGACTTGATCTTGGCGGCCAGCTTTTGCGCGGCCTCCACGTCGATGCCCTTGGTGACCTCTTCGACCAAGGCCAGGATGTCGCCCATGCCCAGCACGCGACCGGCGTGACGCTCGGCGTCAAACACCTCCAACCCGTCGAGCTTCTCGGACACGCCGGCAAACTTGATCGGCACACCGGTGATCTGACGCACCGACAGGGCGGCACCACCACGGGAGTCACCGTCCAGCTTGGTCAGCACTACGCCGGTCAGCGGCAGCGCGTCCTTGAAGGCGCGGGCGGTGTTGATCGCGTCCTGCCCCTGCATCGCGTCCACGACGAAGAGGGTTTCGATCGGGTTCAGCAAGGCGTGCAACTCGCTGATCTCTGCCATCAGCGCGGCGTCAATCGCCAAGCGGCCGGCGGTGTCGACCAGCAACACATCGAAATAATGCTTTTTGGCGTAATCAATCGCGGCCAGCGCAATGTCGCGCGGCTTTTGATCTGGCGTTGACGGGAACCACTCGGCCCCGGCTTGGCGGGTGACGGTCTTCAACTGCTCGATGGCGGCGGGGCGGTAGACGTCGGCCGAGACGGTCAGCACTTTCTTCTTGCGCTTCTCGATCAGGTGCTTGGCCAGCTTGGCGGTGGTGGTGGTCTTGCCGGCACCTTGCAGGCCGGCCATCAAAATCACCGCAGGCGGTTGCGCGGCCAAATTGAGCTCGGCCACTGCGCCTTTGTAGACGCCGTGAGCGTCAACTTCGCCCATCGTCGCGGTCAGCTCCTTGTGGACGATGGAGACCAGCGCTTGGCCGGGTGAGAGTGAGCCCACCACTTCGGCACCGAGGGCTTTTTCCTTCACTCGGGCGATGAAATCGCGCACCACGGGCAGGGCCACGTCGGCTTCCAGCAGGGCCATACGCACTTCGCGCAGCATCTCCTGCACATTGGTTTCGGTGATACGGGCTTGGCCGCGCATCGTTTTCACGAGACGGCTGAAGCGATCGGTCAGATTGGAGGCCATGGAGGTTCGCACCGGGCCCTGAGGGTGGCGCGCAAAAGTACACTGTGAAGATGATTTTATCGTCCGCATCCTCAGCGCTTGCCGACTTCGTTCTGGGCACGCCCAGCGTGGTCGCTGCATTGGCCTATATCTGCACCGCCGTCATGGGCGAATCGGCACGCCCACGGCTGCAAATTTTGTTGTTGCTCGGCTGGGCCGCCCACCTGCTGGCGCTGGTGCTGGACATCGCCGGCTTTGGTCAGGCGCTGCCGGGCGCTCGGTTCGGGTTTGCGCCGGCCTTGTCTGCAACGGTCTGGTTGGTGCTGACGGTCTACATGATCGAAAGCCGCTTCTTGCCGCTGCCTGGCGTGCGCCGACTGCTGGCCGGCATCGCGCTGGTGGCTGTCGTGCTGGCCTTTTTGTTTCCCGGTGAAAGCCGGCCGCATACCGCCTCGCCCTGGGCACCGCTGCACTGGATGCTGGGCTTGGCGTCCTACGGCATGTTCGGCGTGGCCGTCTTGCATGCGGTGCTGCTGAACCGGGCCGAGCGGCAACTGCGGCATGTGGGTGCTGCCGCTGGCGCGACGGGTGGCAGCGGCAGCATCGGCCGGCAGGGCGAGCGCCGGGCTCCGGTCATGCCCTTGCTGCGTTTGGAACGGTTGACGTTTCAATTCGTGGCAGCGGGCGTGGCGGTGTTGTCGCTGGCCTTGCTGCTCGGTTGGTGGTTCACCCCGCACTGGCGCTGGGATCACAAAAACCTCTTTGCCGTGCTGGGCTGGCTGGTGTTATCCGGCTTGTTGGCCGGGCGCCGCGTGTTCGGTTGGCGCGGCCGGCGTGCGACCCGTTGGCTTTACTTCGGTGCCTTGCTGCTGCTGCTGTCCTACGCGGGTTCGCGCTTTGTGATGGAAGTGGTGTTGCAGCGGCAAGCCGGCTATTGAGCCGATCCTCGCGTCAAATCTAAAAGTAAAGAAGCGATGAAATATCTGTTGTTGTTGATCGTGCTGGCGCTGGTGTTCTTTTTGCTGGGCGTCAAGCGCGCCCGCCCACCCGCGCGCCCACCGCAAGCCCGCCCACCCGCACCTCCGGCCCCGCAAAACATGGTCAGCTGTATGCAGTGTGGCCTGCACCTGCCGCGCGATGAGTCGTTGCCGGGCCGTGGTGGCGTGTTTTGCAGTGCCGGCCACCGCCAAGCCTACGAGCTGGAGCATGGCGGGCCCACATGACTGAGCCGCTGCAGTCCTGGTTCGGGCCGGGGCTGGATTTCGAGGCGGACCCGGATGTCGATGTTGGCAAGCCGCCTCATCTGACGGAGCCCCCGGCATCCGCGGCGGCCGCAGCCGGTGCGCAGGCCGAGCCGCCGTTCTTTTTTCGGCAAGCCAGGCGCTTGCTCAATGTTGGTGGCAACACCTTCGTGCGCATGTACCGGGCCTTTCTGGCCGCGCGTGCTGCGCTTGGCTTGGCGCTGGTGGCGACGCAGCTGATTGTTGGTTTTTTTGGCGCGCAGCCGTCCCACTGGACCATCGCACTGTGCATGTTGTATGCGGCCCAAGCCGCTGCGCTGTGGTTGTTGCCACGGATGCAACAGGGGGCGTCGGTTCACGCGATGGCCAGAATTTCAAGCCCGCAGTGGTGGGGCAGCATCGGACTTGATTTGGCCGTCTTCGGCTCGCTGCATGTGCTGGACCGCAACGCCGGAGTCAATTACGGGGCCTTGCTGGTGATGCCGGTCTTGATGGCCGGTGTGTTGACGCCCCGCGTGGTGGCTCTGGCCACAGCGGCTGCGGCCACTCTGCTGATGCTGTGTGTGGCCGGATGGGCAGTGCTGGAAGGCGCGGACATCGGTCTGCGCATGACGCAGGCGGGCTTTGTCGGCAGTGGGTTTTTTGTCGTCAGTCTGCTCGCCAGTGAGCTGGCCGCTCGGCTGGCGCGCGAGGAAAGTTCGGCGCGCGGCAGCATGGAATTTGCGCGCCAGCAAGCGCAACTGAACCGGCTGGTGATCGATGAAATGCAAGAGGGCGTGTTGGTGGTGGACCGGGCCGGCCGCGTGCGAGCGGCCAACCCTGCGTCGCGCGCGCTGTTGGCCGATGGCCAAGCGGTGAAAGCAGTGCGATCGGCCCCGTTTCAATTGCGCGGCGTACCCTCCTGGCAACCGTTGGTGCAGGCGGTTGAGCGGGCTTTTGTGGCGGGCTCCTGGCCTGACGGCGGCAACAACATCGATCTGCTCTTCAGTGCCGATTCACGCCGCAGCTTGCGCTTGCGCATGCGTTTCACGCGGCGCAGTGAATCGGATGCGAGCGAGGATTTGTGCGTGCTGTTCATTGAGGACAACCGCCAACTGCAAGCGCGCAGCCAGCAGGAAAAGCTGGCGGCCATGGGCCGGGTGTCGGCCGGTATCGCGCATGAAATCCGTAATCCGTTGGCGGCCATTGCGCAGGCCAACGCGCTGCTGGCGGAAGACAGCGTGGAGCCGCGAGCGCTGCAGCTGACCCGGATGGTGGCCTCGAATGTGCAGCGGCTCAAACGCATCATTGACGATGTGCTGGAGGTGGCACCCGGCTCGCTGGCCACGCCGGTGCCGCTGGAGTTGTGTTTGCTGGTCAGCGAAACCTGCCTGGATTGGGCCAGGACCAATGAGTTGGCACCCGGGCCCGCCGATCCGCTGAGTTGCAGTCTGCCGCAGCAAGCGTTAGTGGTGGGCTTCGACCCCGAGCATTTGCGTCGCGTTTTGGTCAATTTGCTGGACAACGCGCTGCGCCATGCTGAGCCGGGGCCGGCCAGTGTGCAAGTGGAGCTGTTGCCCGACCCAGTGGAAAACGACTCGTGGGTGCGCTTGACCGTGTTCAACGCGGGCCCGCCGATCCCGCCGGAGGTCGAGCGACATCTGTTCGAGCCGTTCTTCTCGACTCGCAGTCGAGGCTCCGGCCTGGGCTTGTATATTTGTCGGGAACTGTGCGAGCGCTATGGTGCCCGCATCGATTACCGCTACCGCTCAGACCCGGCCCGGCCCGGCAACGAATTCATTTTGCATTTGCCTTGCTGGCCAACCCGGGCCGGCGCCGCCCCACTTTTGCCACAAAGCCTTGATGAGTAGCCCCACCAGCAGCCCCGCGTTCAGCTTGTTGATCGTCGATGACGAGCCCGATTTGCGCACGCTTTACGAGCTGACCTTGCTGCGCGAAGGCTACGAGCTGGAGACCGCCGGCACGGTGACCGATGCGCTGGCGCATCTGCAGCGCCGCAGCTACAGCGCTGTCATCACCGACATGCGCTTGCCCGATGGCAGTGGGCTCGATGTATTGCAATGGCTCGAGCAGCAGGGGCGGAGCGAAAAAACGCTGGTGATCACTGCTTATGGTTCAGCCGAGAACGCGGTCGAGGCGCTGAAGGCAGGGGCTTATGACTACCTGACCAAGCCGGTGGATCTGCGCCAGTTTCGCCAGGTGGTGGCGTCGGCGCTGGGCCGCCGTCCGGCGCTGCCGCCCTCGGGAGGAGCGGCACATTTGACAGCGCATTTGCCGACTACTGGGGCGAGCCGGCAGCCGAATCCGCCCTCTAACCAGCCGCCAAGCCAGCAGGCGGTGCCGCATGCGCGTCAGATGTACGCCGCTGCCCCGCTGCCGTTCAAGCATGCGCCACGGGCGGCTGGTGCGCCGGCACCGGTGGTCATGGCGGCCACTGCGCTGTCCCGCTTGGCCGGACAGTCGGCGGTGATGGTGCAGCTGCGCGCTTTGATCGACAAGGTGTCGCGCAGCATGGCACCGGTGCTTTTGCAGGGCGAATCGGGCACCGGCAAGGAGTTGGTGGCGCGGGCCATCCATGATAGCGGCGCGCGCGTGCGCCTGCGCTTTGTAGCGGTCAATTGCGGGGCTATTCCCGAGCAATTGCTGGAGGCCGAGTTTTTTGGTTATCGCAAAGGCGCATTCACTGGTGCCAATGAAGACCGCGAGGGGTTTTTCCAGGCGGCCGATGGCGGCACGTTGTTTCTCGATGAAATCGGTGATTTGCCGCTGACGATGCAAAGCAAGCTGCTGCGCTCGATACAGGAGCGCTCCGTGCGGCCGGTCGGTGCGGTGGTGGAGACGCCGGTCAATGTGCGCATCCTCAGCGCCACGCACAAGGACCTGGGCGCAGAAGTGGCGGCCGGGCGCTTCCGGCAAGACTTGTTTTACCGCTTGAATGTGATCCAGTTGCGCGTGCCGCCGCTGCGCGAGCGCATCGACGATGTGGCGCAGATCAGCGCGGCGGTGTTGGAGCGTATTGCCGCTGATGCGGGGGTGTCGCCGGTGCCGCAATTGACGGCGGCGGCTTTGGCGCAGTTGGTGCGGTACCCGTTTCCTGGCAATGTGCGCGAGTTGGAAAACTTGCTGCACCGGGCGCTGGCGCTGTCCGGCGGTGAACAGATCGATGCGCTGGACCTCGGGTTGCCTGACTCTTTGCTCGACGATTCTCAGTTCGGTGACCTCGGTGCGGGGGGGCAGCTTGCTGCGGCGTCTGGGTTTGGCGAGCTGTCGGGCGTGGGTATGGGTGTTGGCGCTGGCGTTGGCGTGGCGGAGACGCACGAGGCTTTGCCGACCGATCTGGCCAAGTATCTGGACGATGTCGAGCGGCAGATTTTGCTGCGGGCGCTGGAGCGGCACCGCTTCAACCGCACCGCCGCCGGGGCCGGCTTGGGGCTCTCCCTGCGGCAAATGCGTTATCGGATGGCACGATTGGCGATCACTGCCGATGATTTGGGCAGCGCGGACGTTTGAGACCGGCGCAAAAGGCCGCTCGGCTAACCTTTCTGGCCTCGGCCGTCAACGGTATAGATACGCTATCCCTAGTGCTTGAAGGTCATTGGAGCACCAGATATAGTGTGTGTCATGGTATCCTCCGGGCACGGCAATGACCTCAAATGCAGCAATTATTCAAAGCATTGGAGGAAAGTTGCCAGCCGGGTGGCGACGGTTTCCAGGCGATTTTTGCGGCTGACGAACTTCAAAGTTTCAAGTTTTCAAAGTTCCGAGGACTTCAAGGTTCGAAGTTTCAACGTGCAGGCAGGCGGCAGTCGACAGTCGATGTTCCCGCCGCAGCATGCAAGGCAGCCCGCTTCGATTCGAGCTTCGCAGGCCAGATCGTCAACCCAGGCCATCAATTCACAGCAAACCCGAAGCAACAGCGCGGCACGGTGCCACGTGGCTCCTGCTAGAAATTTCTAGTTGCCCAAGCTTCTCGTTTGTTGATTTCAACAAGACCAGATAAGGAAGATTCATGCGGACCCACGCTGCCCAATCGACACCCCAAGGCGCAAGCCACCTCACAGCTGCCGACGGCGCCCCAGTGCCTTTGGCTTACCAGGCGTACCAGATCATTCGCCGCAATGGTGCCGTGGTGTCGTTTGAGCCGAGCAAAATTGCGGTGGCGTTGATGAAGGCATTTTTGGCCGTGCATGGCACCAGCGGTGCAGCATCGGCCAGCGTGCGCGAAACGGTCGATGGTTTGACCGAGAGCGTCGTGCGGGCGTTGCTGCGCTCGCGCCCAAGCGGCGGCACCTTTCACATTGAAGACGTGCAAGACCACGTCGAGCTGGGCCTGATGCGCGGCGGTCATCACGAAGTGGCGCGTGCCTACGTGCTGTATCGCGAGCGCCGTTCCCAAGAGCGGCTGCGTCAGGGCGAAGTGGATGCCCCTGTTGCTGAAGCGAACCTGATGGTGATCGACGGTGGCCTGCGCGTTCCTCTGGATTTGGCGCATTTGCAGAATTTGTTCGCCTCCGCCTGTGCCGGCCTGGGTGCCGAAGTGAGGCCCGAGCCGATCATGGCCGAGACCAAACGCAATCTGTACGACGGCGTGCCCATCGACGAAGTCTACAAAGCCGCCATTCTGGCCGCCCGTACCCTGATCGAAAAAGATCCGGGCTACAGCCAAGCCACCGCGCGCCTGCTGCTGCACACGATCCGCCGCGAAGTGATCGGCGGCGAAATCACGCAGGAGCAGATGCAAACGCGCTATGCCGAGTACTTCCCCGGTTACATCAAAAAGGCCGTGAAAGCTGAACTGCTGGACGAACGTCTGCAGCAATATGACCTGGCTCGCCTGGGTGCAGCTTTGAAGGCCGAACGCGACTTGCAGTTCGACTACCTCGGCCTGCAAACGCTGTACGACCGCTACTTCCAGCACATCGACGAGCAGCGCGTGGAGATGCCGCAAGCCTTCTTCATGCGCGTGGCGATGGGCTTGGCCCTGAATGAGATCGACCGCGAAACACGGGCCATCGAATTTTATGAAGTGCTGTCCAGCTTTGATTTCATGAGCTCGACGCCGACCTTGTTCAACTCCGGCACACGCCGCTCACAACTGTCGAGCTGCTATCTGACGACGGTGGCTGATGATCTGGACGGCATCTACGAGGCGCTGAAAGAGAACGCACTGCTGTCCAAATTTGCCGGTGGTCTGGGCAACGACTGGACGCCGGTGCGCGCTTTGGGTTCGCACATCAAAGGCACCAATGGCAAGAGCCAGGGCGTGGTGCCGTTTTTGAAGGTGGTCAACGACACCGCTGTGGCGGTCAATCAGGGCGGTAAACGCAAGGGCGCGGTTTGCGCCTACTTGGAGACCTGGCACCTCGACATCGAAGAGTTTCTGGAGTTGCGCAAGAACACCGGCGATGACCGCCGCCGCACGCACGACATGAACACCTCGAACTGGATCCCTGACCTGTTCATGCGCCGCGTGATGGACGGTACCGATTGGACGCTGTTCAGCCCGTCCAGCACGCCCGATCTGCATGACCTGTACGGTCGCGCCTTCGAGACCGCTTATGTGGCTTATGAAGCCAGCGCCGATCGGGGCGAGATCAAGCTCTTCAAGCGCATGCCGGCCAAGGACCTGTGGCGCAAGATGTTGTCGATGCTGTTTGAAACCGGCCACCCGTGGATCACTTTCAAGGACGCCTGCAATGTGCGTTCACCGCAGCAGCATGTGGGCGTGGTGCACTCCAGCAACCTGTGCACCGAGATCACGCTGAACACCAACGACAGCGAGATCGCGGTTTGCAACCTCGGTTCGGTCAACCTGATCCAGCATTTGATGGACGGAGCCAGCGGCAAAGAGCTCGACCACGCCAAGCTGAAGAAGACGATTTCCACGGCCATGCGCATGCTGGACAACGTCATCGACATCAACTATTACGCTGTCAAGAAGGCGCGTGACTCGAATCTGCGCCACCGTCCGGTCGGCTTGGGCCTGATGGGCTTCCAAGACGCGCTGTACGCACTGCGGACGCCTTACGCCTCGCAAGCCGCCGTGGAGTTTGCCGACCGTTCAATGGAAGCGATCTGCTACTACGCCTACCAAGCCTCGACCGATCTGGCCGAAGAGCGCGGCCGATATTCGAGCTACCCGGGTTCGCTGTGGGATCGGGGAATTTTGCCGATCGACTCGATCGACATGTTGGCGCATGAGCGCGGTGGTTACGTGGAAGTTGATCGCAGCAGCACGATGGATTGGGACGCGCTGCGTGCCCGCATTCGTCAGCATGGCATGCGCAACAGCAATTGCGTGGCGATTGCCCCGACCGCCACCATTTCCAACATCATCGGCGTTGACGCCTCGATCGAGCCTTGCTTTGGCAACCTGTCGGTCAAGTCGAATCTGTCGGGTGAATTCACCGTCATCAACGATGCGTTGGTGCGTGACTTGAAGAAGCTCGGTCTGTGGGACGACGTGATGGTGATGGACTTGAAGCACTTCGACGGCTCGCTGCGCCGCATCGACCGCGTGCCTGATGACATCAAATTGCTTTACGCAACGGCCTTTGAGGTGGAAACGCAGTGGTTGGTCGAAGCTGCCGCGCGGCGCCAGAAGTGGATTGACCAAGCGCAGTCGCTGAACATCTACATGGCGGGCGCATCAGGCAAAAAACTCGATGAAACCTACAAACTGGCTTGGCTGCGTGGTTTGAAGACGACCTACTACCTCCGCACGATGGGTGCAACTCACGCCGAGAAGAGCACGGTCAAATCGTCGGGCCAGCTGAACGCAGTGTCTTCCGGTGCAGCGACCGGTATGGCGTCTGCGCCTGCGGCCGAGTTGGCTCCGGTTGAAGCGGAGTTGCCTGCGACCGACATGAAGTTCTGTTCGATCGACACGCCCGATTGCGAAGCTTGCCAGTGATGTTCAGGTCTCAACCCTGAGCTTGGAGAACGGGTGATTCGACTTCGTCGAGCGCCCAAGATCCCCGTGTTCATCGGCTATCGTGCCGATTAGGGGATGAAAGATTGGCGCAGCGATGCGGCGTTTTAGGACGCTCAGCGCTGGCGCGATGCTGAGTGTGGTGCGTGATCGCAAGGTGGCCATGACGATGCAGCGCAGCAACGTAGAACGCTGCTTGTTGTCAAGAAGTCCTTGGCGTTTGAATGCAACACTCTGATAATTCGACACGATAGGAAATTGACCATGTTGGTTTGGGAAGAAGACCTGAAAAACGCCGAAATTGCGACCGAGAAAGTCGCGACCCATCCTGTGCCGGCTGCGCGCACAGCCAACGCCTCAACGGCCCCAGCGACCCAAGCGGCACCGATTCTGGCAACGCCGGCGCTGACAGTCGCTGAGGCGGCGCTGGGTTTCGTCGCACCGGCTGCGCTACCTCAAGTTGCCGCACCCCAAGTCGCTGCGCGCCGCGTCAACGCCGCCGACAAACGCATCATCAACGGGCAGACCGACGTCAACCAATTGGTACCGTTCAAGTACAAGTGGGCCTGGGAAAAGTACCTCGCCACTTGCGCAAATCACTGGATGCCGCAAGAAGTGAATATGTCGCGCGACATTGCCTTGTGGAAAGATCCGAATGGGCTGACCGACGACGAGCGTCGCATCATCAAGCGCAATCTTGGTTTCTTTGTGACCGCCGATTCGCTGGCCGCCAACAACATCGTGCTGGGCACTTATCGCCACATCACCGCGCCGGAATGCCGGCAGTTCCTGTTGCGCCAAGCGTTTGAAGAAGCGATCCACACCCACGCTTACCAATACATCGTTGAATCGCTTGGGCTCGACGAGTCGGAAATCTTCAACGCTTACAACGAGGTCAAGTCGATCCGGGACAAAGACGATTTCTTGATCCCGTTCATCGGCGCGATCATGGACCCGCACTTCCACACCGGCACGCCGGAAAACGACCAGACCTTGCTGAAAAGCCTGATCGTTTTTGCTTGCCTGATGGAAGGCTTGTTCTTCTATGTCGGTTTCACCCAGATTTTGGCCATGGGACGGCAGAACAAGATGACCGGTGCAGCCGAGCAGTATCAGTACATCCTTCGGGATGAATCGATGCATTGCAATTTCGGCATCGATCTGATCAATCAATTGAAGATGGAGAACCCGCATCTGTGGACGGCCGAGTTCAAGGTCGAAATCAAGGCTTTGTTCATGCGTGCGGTCGAGCTGGAATACGCCTATGCCGAAGACACCATGCCGCGTGGCGTATTGGGCATGAACGCTTCGATGTTCAAGGGCTATCTGCGCTACATCGCCAACCGGCGTGCGGCCCAGATCGGCTTGGAAGAGCTGTTCCCCAATGAGGAGAACCCGTTCCCCTGGATGAGCGAAATGATCGACTTGAAGAAGGAACGTAACTTCTTTGAAACCCGCGTGATTGAATATCAATCCGGCGGCGCACTGTCCTGGGACTGAACTCGCACATCCGGCAGATCGTCAGGTCTGCTGGGTTCAGGGTTGGGTTGAACCGCTGCGAGGCGGTACAGCTAAAGCAGTCAACGGCTCGGAGCTATTTGCTGAGCAGAAACCAGTTGGTTTGAATTTGAGAAGACAAGCGGGAATCGAAATTCTGGCCGGTGGTGCCAGGTTCGAGTCCCGCCATTCCATTCACGGTACCGGGGCACTCCTCCTGGGTGACATCTGGGTCGTGAATAGCTGCGCTGCAACGGCCAATTTCGTTGTGGGCAGCGCTTTTTCCACTTGATCAAGGAGAACTGAAATGGCAACTGCAAAGAAGGCTCCGGCCCCAAAGGCCGCACCGGCTCACAAGGTCGCTGCACCTGCAAAGAAGGTCGCTGTCGCAGCGCCCAAGGCAGTCGCAGCTGTGAAGAAGGTTGTGGCACCAACCGCACCTGCCAAGAAAGCCGCCGCACCCGCTAAGAAGGTTGCCGCGCCTGCGAAGGCAGCTGCGCCCGCCAAGAAGGCCGCCGCTCCTGCAAAGAAAGCCGCTGCACCAGCAAAGGCTGTAGCCGCGCCCGCCAAGAAGGCAGCAGCGCCCGCCAAGAAGGCTGCCGCACCTGCCAAGGCCGCAGTTGCTCCTGCAAAGAAAGCAGCCGCTCCCGCAGCCAAAGCAGTAGCACCTGCCAAGGCAGCAGCACCGGCGAAGAAGGCCGCTGCAGCCAAGAAGGCCGCTGCGCCAGCAGCCAAAGCAGTCGCCGCCAAGACGGTGGCAGCCTCTGGCAAGAAGCCGCCCGTGAAGACGGTGGCTCCGGTGACCAAAAAAGCAGGTGCCAAGTCGACATCGGCCGCGACCACCGCGAAAACAGCGCTGAATCCGACTGCCGCTTGGCCCTTCCCGACGGGCAGCAAGCCCTGAAGTCGTGGTGCCATTGAACTGCTGACGGCTCGCCACTTTGGCGGCATGACAGTAGGCAAGGCAAGAAAAAACCCGGCGAGTCCGGGTTTTTTTACGTTTGAGACGGCGCAGACAGCAAGGGCACCGATAGTCGCGGCGTGTGCCGCGTGGCGTGACACATGCCTGGCTTGTTACATCCAATTCAGGGGTGAAAGACTTCGATGCTGTAGCCGCTGATGCGTTGCTCGCCCGTAGCCAAAACCGCTTGCAGCGGCAATTCCGCACCGAAAGCCACGGTGTCTGTGGCGGCGTTCATGTCCTTCGGGGTAAGCATTTTGCGAGCTACCAAGGCACCGCTGGCGTCCGTCAGGCTGAGTTCGATCCAGGGTGCTGCGACATCAACCGCCGACTTGTTGCGCAAGGTCACTGCCAAACGGTAGTGGTTGCCTGTGGCGGTCTGGCTCAAGTTGCTGCTTTCAACCTGGATGGCAGCAAGCCGCTGCCAGGGCTGCAACTCGCAGGCGCTGAATTGGCAAAGTAGCTGCAGGCCCGGTTTGGCGGCGGGATAAAGCGCGGCGATGGCGTTGTGGAAATGATGGGTCACCTGCAGGCCGAGCAGCGCTAAAAAAAGCAGAGAAAACAAACTCAAAGCGGCCCGCACGCCGGGCTTGCGCCAGCGATTCTCTCGCTTCAACCCGCGCATGAAAGAAGGCTCGGCAGGCGCTGGTGTTGCGGCAGCTGTGCCGGATGGCAAGGCGCTTGCAGGCAAACCCGCCGCCGCGCTGGGTGCTGCGATCGCCGGCGGTTCCTGGCGCTCTTTTTCAGGTAGTACTTTCAGGTTGGCAGCATGCCGCCGAATTGACGCAATGCTGGTTTCGACTTCGGTGGCTGCCTGAGCCTGAACGTCCACCCACTGCGGCTCCATTCGCGACTCACCGGGGTAGGTGGTAGGAGTGGCATGGGCATGAGGGGCCAAGTGCTCTGCAGGATTCTGAAACTCAGGCTCGGAGCCCAGTTCCGGTCCGGGTTCAGTCCAAGCCCTAACTTGCGGGACGGCGGCGCCCCCCTCGAACTCCAGTTCGTCATCGGCAGGGCCGATGCCTGGCCTGGGCTGACGTGCTGGCGGGCTGGCCGGTGGCCAAGCATTGCGCAGCTCTGCGTCGCCGAATGCATCGGCGTCGGCTAGATCTTCGTCAGCACCACTGAGGTGGGAGCTGGCGCGTCTCTCGATGGTGTCAGCGCCGTTCGCTATGCTCGCCTCGTTCGCCCTGCTCGCCATATTGGGCAGGGGCCACTGTGGCGGCACATCGCGATCAATGTCGAACAACTGCAAGCGTGCATCGAACACTTCGGCGCAGCGCCCACAGCGAACCCAGCCATCCGAGACTCGGAGCTGGTCTTGCACCACCCGAAAGATGGTGCCGCAGGCGGTGCAGCGGGTGGCGAAGCTCATGTCGTGATCATGCCATGTGCCGGATTACCCATTCGCCTGCAAACGAGTCGGCGCCGTCGGTCAGACGCGCTGCGTCGACATCAGGATCCAGCCCTCTTCTTCGTCGCTGACTTCGAGCTTGACCCAGGGCGCATAAGCC
>CANFYD010000042.1 GCA_947450745.1 Burkholderiales bacterium | reverse complement strand
GATGTTGCTGGCATCGTTTGCCTTGGCGCTCATCTGCTTCAGCTTGGCCAGATTGGCGAGGACATCGGCATGTGCCTTCAGCACCAGCAAGCGCTCGGCTTCGACGTCCGCCGGCTTGGTCACCAGCACCAGATTGCGCGCTGCAATGGCGCGCCGATCGACTGCGGTACGCAAATGCTCGGCTGTGGTGGCCTGCGTGTTGAAGCCCACCACATAGTCAGCGAAGCGGTCACTGGCCTTGCCGAGCGCGCTCAGCGACAGCCCGGCCACCAGCAGAACCATCAGCGCCAGCCCGGTGAATGCCAAGCTCAGCTTGGCTCGAATGGTGAGGTGTTGGAACATGGAGGTTCTCTTTTTCAGGGATAGATGGCTGGGTCGCCAGCCACTGCAGCTGACGGGCATTTTTTACGGTGATGGCTCGTCTATCGGACGTCAGGCGCTCGGCTTTAGCCAAATTTCGTTCATTCTTTTGATTTTTGTCACGATTTTGTTAGGGAAGTCCGCCGGGCGGGCCGCTTGAAGCCCCGCAATTAATGTTCTCGTACCGCCTGCCGAATTGACTTGCAGTGTCATCAACAGGGGCTGGGCGCTGGTATAAAAGTGGTCGGTCGCAGCAGCAGGGATTCAAGGAGGCCAGCGTGTCGGATGAAGAGCACTTGAGCTGGTGGCGCTCGTTCCGCCGCTTGGGCGCGGCGGCAGCCCTGGTCGTCGTGCTGGCGGGCCTGTTCCTCGGCCTGTCCACTTATGCCAGCTACCAGCGTTATCAAGCCGGCGCGGCCGACAACCTCCAGAACCTGACGCTGAACCTGGAGCGCTATTTGTTCACGCGCTTCCAGTCGGCCGACATCGCGCTGCAGTCTGCGGCGCAGTCTTTCGCTGGCCTCGGCGCGGGGCCGCATTTGAGCCCGCAACAGGCGGCTCAGTTCACCGAAACGCTGAAGGGTTTGCGCTTTTGGCAGCCCGGCACGCCGGATATTCGCGCCGCCGACCGCGACGGCTGGGTGATTTACGGTGCCGGTGCCGACACGGCAAAGCCACTGAGTGTGGCGGCGCGGCGGTTTTTCAAGGACGCCAACCTCAGCCAGGGCATGGTCGTCGGTTTGCCCTTGAAGTCCCGCATCACCCAGCGCTGGGTGCTGCCGCTGGCTCGGCAACTGCGCGATGGCCAGGGTGCAGCGTCTGGCGTCGCCTATGTGAACATCGATCTGGAGGAGTTCATGACCCTGGTGCGCTCGATGAAGATCGGCACGCACGGCGTGATCACCTTGTTCAATTCACAGCGCGATGTGATGCTGCGCTGGCCTGATGTGGCGATGAACAAGGACGAAACCCCAATACGCCTCTCCGCCCCGGAAACGCTGGCGGCGCTGGCCGCCGGTAAGGCGGTGGCGCAATTCGACACCCACAGCTCCATCGACCGGCGTTACCGCTCGCTGATGTACCGGCAGGTGGGCAGCTTCCCGGTGTTCATACTCGCCGGGCTCGAGCGGGATGAATACTTGGCGCTCTGGTACCGCGAGCTGTGGGTGAACGGCCTGTTCTGGCTGGTCTTGCTGGGCGGGGGAGTGCTGCTGTTGCTGACCCAATACCGTGCCCGCTTGCGCCAAGTGCGGGTGCTGACCGAGCTGGAGGTGGCCAGAGAGCAAGCCGAGGCCGCGAATGAATCCAAGTCGCTGTTCCTGGCCAATATGAGCCATGAAATCCGCACACCGTTGAACGGCGTGCTGGGCTTTGCCCAGATCGGGTTCCGAGATCCGAGCAGCTCAGGCGCGGTGCGGCAGAACTTCGCCCGCATCCTGGAGTCCGGGCAGTTGTTGCTGGGCTTGTTGAACGACGTGCTCGACATGTCCAAGATCGAAGCGGGCAAGCTGCAGATCGACCCTGCACCGATGCCGCTGCGCACTGCCGCGCAGGCCGCCGTCGACTTGGTGGCGGGCAATGCCCGTGCCAAGGGCTTGGCGCTGCGGCTGACGCTGAATCCGCAGCTGCCCGAGGTCGTCGTCATCGACCCCATGCGCTTCGAGCAGGTGCTGCTGAACCTGCTGTCGAATGCCGTCAAGTTCACCGACAAGGGGCAGGTCGATTTGCTGATCGAGGCCCGCGACGGCGAGCTGTGCGTCGAGGTGTGCGACACCGGCCTGGGCCTGTCGCCCGAGCAGATCTCCCGGCTGTTCCGCTCGTTCGAGCAAGCCGACCGATCGACCACGCGGCGCTTTGGCGGCACCGGCCTGGGCTTGGCCATCACCAAGCGCCTGGTGGAGTTGATGGAGGGCCGCATCACCGTCAGCAGCCAATTGGGCCAATGCTCGGTGTTCACCGTTCGCTGGCCGCTCACGCCGGCCGAGCCCGCAGCGCCCGCGCTGCCCGCGCCGGCCCTGCCTGCCGAGGCTGCCGAGGCTGCCGACCCTGCCAAACCAGATCGGCCGCTAGCCCGGCTGGCCGGCTTGCGTCTGCTGGTGGCCGAGGACAATCCGGTCAACCAGATCGTGCTTGAAACGCTGCTGCTGATGGAAGGTGCCGAGGTGGAGCTGGTGTCCGATGGCTACGCGGCGGTCGAGCGTTTGCAACAGCAGCAGCAGCAACAACAGCAGCAGGGCGGCGCCCCCTATCAGTTGGTCTTGCTGGACGTGATGATGCCGGGCATTGACGGCTACGAAACGGCGCGCCGCCTCCACTTGCTGGATGCCACCTTGCCCATCGTCGGGCAGACTGCCCACGCGCTGCCTGAAGACCGCGCCGAGTGCCTGCAGTCTGGCATGGTCGACCGCGTCATCAAACCCATCGTGGCCGACGAGCTGGTGCGGGTGATTCTGGCCCATTACCGGCGCTCAGCCCGCCCTGCCTGAAGGCCCTGAGGGCGTGGGCTGGCGCGCACAAGGTTGACCATTCGAGCACCGCTGGGCAACCCGGGCGGCGGGCCGCTTGGCAGTTCGGGCATGATGTTCGGTTGAATGCTGTTGGCCATGCGGCTTGCGCGGCTGACTGGCATTCCAAACCAAATCACCGAGTCTTTGATGGAAAAATTCGAAAATACCGTGTCCACCCTGCTGGAGGCCGAGGGCTTCTGGGTGCGCCGCTCGTTCAAGGTCAACGTCACCCTGGAGGAAAAGCGCCAAGTGGGCAAGCAGTCCAGTCCGCGGCCGGAGATCGACATGCTGGCCTTTCACTTCGGACGCAACGAAGTGCTGGCGCTGGAGGTCAAGGACTTTCTCGATTCGCCGGGCGTCAAGCTGGCGCATTTGCTGGAAGAGCACGAGGTGCCGGCCGGGCGCCACAAGCTGTTCACCTCCGAGCGCTACCGGACCATCGTGCTGGCCCGCCTGCTGCAGGACTTGATCGCCGCCGGCATGGCGAATGCGCAAACGCAAGTGCGCCTGGGCATGGCAGTCGGCAAGGTCAACCAAGGCCAGAGCGAGGCCATCCGCGAGCTGATCGAGGGCAAGGGCTGGCTGTTCTGGTCGCCCGACGACATCAAGCAAAAAGTGGTGGCGCGCACCGAGCGGGCCAATGACCCGGCACCGCGCGCAGCGGCGGTCGCTGCACTTGCGGCTTCGGATGCTGCGGCCGTGATTGAGGCCGCTGCGGGGGCTGACGTTGCCCTGCCTGCGCCGACGCCGACTCCCGAGGCCTGACGCGATGAGCGATGCCCAGCCTCAGATCACCGCTGCCGGGCTGAATCAGCGCGGCGCAGCCGGCTTGCCGGGACACTTGGGCCTTGTCGTCTTGAAGGTCGAAGCGAGCGAGGTCAAGATCGAGTTGGCGGTCCAGCCTTGGCTGATGGCACCGAACGGCTATTTGCATGCGGGCACGGTGGTGACGCTGGCCGACACCTCGGCCGGCTACGGCTGCATGGCCAATTTGCCTGCCGGCGCGGTCGGTTTCACCACGCTGGAGCTGAAGTCCAACCACCTCGGCACCGCGCGCGACGGCGTCATCGAATGCACCGCCACCGCTGCCCATCTGGGCCGCACCACGCAAGTCTGGGACGCGGTGGTGACCCACCGCGAAAGCGGCAAAACCCTGGCGCTGTTCCGCTGCACGCAGCTGTTGATCTACCCGAAAGCGGGCGTTTGACGGCGCGCTGAGCCCCGTAGGGCGGGTCGCGACCCGCGTGGTGCCGACGCCGGATCAATTGACGTTGATTTCAGCCAGCCCGCCGCAGCGTCAAATTGATGCGCTGGTCCCCAAGCAACGGGTGAGTGCCGGCCGACAACGGCAGCACGCCGTGGAAGCGCAAGCGGGACGGCCCGCCCCAGACCAGCACATCACCGTGGCTCAAGGGCAAGCGGGCGGTCTTGTCGCTGCGCTGCAAGCCACCCAGCAAAAACACCGCCGGCAGGCCCAAGGACACCGACACGATCGGTTGCGAGAAATCGCGCTCGTTGCGGTCTTGATGCAGGCTCAGCCGGGTACCGGCCTGGTAGCGGTTGACCAGGCAGGCATCCGGCTCGAAGTTGCCAAAACCGGCAGCGGCGGCGGCTTGCGTGGCCAGTTGAGCGAAGGCGGCGGGCAGGGCGGGCCAGGGCTGGCCGCTGACGGGGTCGCTGGCTTGGTAGCGGTAACCGGCGGCATCCGAGACCCAGCCGAGCGGGCCGCAGTTGGTCAAGGCCACCGCCATTTTCAGGCCGCCGGGCGTGAACATATGGCGCAGTGGCGCGCTTGCTGTGACTGCGGCCACGGCGTCCAGCAAGGCTGCTTCAGCGGCCAGTGCAAAGCCGCGCAGCAGCGTCACACCAGGGGCGATCTCCCAATGCGCAGGGTCGTCGAACAGATCTTGGTTCATGGCTGAAGGAGGGCAATGCTGCGATGCCCTCATTTTCCCAGCCTGCAACGAAAAAAGGCCCGGCCGAAGCCGAGCCCTTTCAAATCGCTGCGGAGCTTAGAAGCGGTGGCGCACGCCGACCGAATAGCTGGTGCCTTCGGACAGGCCGGTGATCTTGTCGCTCATCGCCACGGCGTAGACGTCGGTGCGCTTGGACAAGAGGTAGTCATAGCCGGCGCTCAGCGTCTTGCGCTTGGCACCGACGGACGGCTTGATCTCGGCGTATTGAGCCAGGATCTTGCCACCGCCCAACGGCACCGATGCGCCGATGGAGCCCAGGTCGTAGTTCACTTTGCTGGTCAGGTTCTCGACCCGGCCGAATTGGCCGAAGGCCTTGAGCATGCCGAAGTCATAGGACGCGCCGAGCTGCCAGGTGTCGGTTTCAGCAGCGGCTGCGGCGGCGTCCTTGCCGACCTTTTGGTAGACCGCGGTGGCGGCGAACGGACCACCAAAATAAAGCGCGCTGAGACCTGATTTGCGCGAGCCGGTGCCTTCGCCTGCGCCGACGATCGCGGTCGCGCTGAGGCCGCTGAAGCCGGGCGTGGTGTACATGACCGAGTTGCTCCAGCCGGAGTCACCCGAGACGGTGTTGCTGGTGTAGTACTGGCGGATGCTGGGCGAGTAGCCGAACGAGTCGCCGAAGGCATTGAAGATCAGCGTCGAGACAAACAGCGGCGTGGTGTTGCGGCCCATCGTGAGCTGGCCCAGCGTCTTGCTTTTCAGGCCGACAAAGGCATTGCGAGCCCAAAAGGCATCGCCGTTGAAGCGGCCGGCCGCACCGGCGTCGGAGCGCAAAAAGGTGTCCAGCGTGAAGATGGCGCTGAGTCCGTCGCCCAGGTCTTCGCTGCCGCTGAAGCCGATATAGCTGGTGCTCATATTGCCGCTGTTGGCGTTGTAGACGGTGGCACCGCCGGGGGCTTTGCTGGCACCGACGCTCATGTCGATCAAGCCGTACAGCGTGACCGACGATTGCGCGTGCGCACCGGCGGCGCAGAGCAGGGCGGCGAAAGCCAGGAGGTGAAGTTTTTTCATGGGGAACGTCCTTGTTACGGTTTAAAAATCAATTGCGCTACAGAGTCGGTCAGTGATATTCAATGTTCGCTGCGGTGCGCCCAACCGGTCAGGCGCCGTTCGGCCACGGCAAACAGCTCATACATCAGCATGGCCATCGCGCCGACCACGACCAGCCCGGCGAATGCCAGGCCCATTTGCATCGAGGCACCGGCCGAAATCAGCAAATAGCCGATGCCTTCGTTGGCGGCGGTCATCTCCGACACAGTGGTGCCTACGAAGGCCAGCGTGATGGAGACCTTCAGCGCAGCGAAAAAGTAGGGCATCGAGCGAGGCAGACCGACCTTCATCAGCACGTCCCAGCGGCGCGCGCCGAGCACACGCAACACGTCTTCCAGCTCGGGCTCCAGCGTGGCCAAGCCGGTGGCGATGTTCACCATGATGGGGAAAAAGCTGATCAAAAAGGCGGTCAGCACCGCCGGCCCCGCGCCGATGCCGAACCAGACCACCAGAATCGGCACGAAGGCCGCTTTGGGCAGCGCGTTGAAGCCGGTCATCAGCGGGTACATCGCCTTGTAAGCGAGCTGCGAGCTGCCCATCAAAAAGCCCAGCAACACGCCGACGATGATGGCCAGGCCAAAGCCCAGCATCGTGACCCAGAAAGTGCGCCAGGCATGGCCCAGAATTTCTTGGTGAAACTCCGCCATCGCCTGACCGATGCGCCAGGGGCTGGGAAAGATGAAGTCCGACACCTGGAAGACGCTGCAAATGCCCTGCCAGAGCAGCAGAATGGCGGCCAACAGCAACCACGGGGCGAAGCGCTCGAACTGTGGGCGTGTCATGCGGCGGCCTTGTTGGTGCTGGTGCTGCTGCTGCTGCTGCTGCTGCTGTTGCTGTTGATGGCCGGTTGGCGCATCGCACCGATGTGGCCGCGCAGCTCATGCACGATGTCGGTGAATTCTGGCGTGTAGGTCACTTCCAAGTCGCGCGGCCGCGCCAGCTCGATGCGGCGCTGATGCAGCAGCCGGCCCGGGCTTTTGCTCATCACGTAAACGGTGTCCGCCAGGAAGACGCTTTCGCGCAGGTCATGGGTGACCAGGATGACGTTGAATTGCTTGGCCGCTTGCAGATCGCGCAGCGTGCACCAGAGCTCTTCGCGGGTGAAGGCATCGAGCGCGCCGAACGGCTCGTCGAGCAGCAGCAACTGCGGTTCATGGATCAGCGCCCGGCAAATGCTGGCGCGTTGCTGCATGCCGCCGGACAACTGCCAGGGGAATTTGTCCTCGTAGCCGGCCAGGCCGACGCTGGCCAGCAAGGTGCGGGCACGGTCCTCGAACTCGCGCTTTTTGGCTTTGAACTGGGAGCGGAACGGCTCGACGATTTCCAGCGGCAGCAAGACATTCGCCAGCGTCGTGCGCCAGGGCAGCAGTGACGAGGCCTGGAACGCCATGCCGCTGATCTTCAGCGGCCCGGTGACCGGCTGACCGGCGACAAAGATCTCGCCCCGGCTGGGTTTTTTCAGGCCGGTGGCCAGCTTCATGAAGGTGGACTTGCCGCAGCCGGACGGGCCGACGATGGCGACGAATTCACCACGGCGCAGCTGCAGCGAGATGTCCTCGACGGCGAATTTGCCCTCGGCCAGCAGGGCCTCGTTGTAGGCCAGCCAGACGTGGCGGAAATCGACGAAGTAGGGCCCGCTGGCGTCCGCAGTCGGGAGTGTGGAAGGCGTCGAGTCCATCAGCGCTTGGGCGGCAAGATGTTCAGTTCGGCTGCTGTGGGCAACATGCTGCCGTTCCAGACCGCCTCGGGGCTGACGCGGGTCTTGGTCGAGTAGGTGTCCGAGATCTGGCTGGCCATCAGGGCCAAGCGCGGCGCCACCACTTGGCCAAAGCCTTCGGCGCGAGCGTCCGGGCTGGCCACCACCGCGTCGATTGCCAAGCGCAGGCGGCGCTTTTCCAGTGCTTCGTTGATGATGCCGTCGCGCTGCTTGACGAAAGCAATCGAGGCATCCGGATCGGCCATCACTTCTTTGGCACCGCGCGCGAACGCCTTCAAGAAGGCCTTCACCACTTCGGGTTGCTCCTTGATCAGCTTGGGGCTGGCGATGATGACGTTGCCGTACAGCTTCACCCCATGCTGGGCGTAGGGGAAGATGATGACGTCCTCGGCCTTGATGCCGCGCGCTTCAAGGTTGAGCAGCGAGGTGAAGGAGAAGCCGGTGATCGCGTCCACATCGCCGCGCATCAACATGGTTTCACGCAGCGGCGGGTCCATGCTGGTCCAAGCGACCGGGCCGATCTTGTTGGCCTGGGCAAAGATGGCAAAGCCGCGCCGGCCAGCGTCAAACACCGGTGCGCCAAGCTTCTTGCCGCTCAAGCCGGCCACGCTGGTGATGCCGGACTTCTTCAACGCCAACACGGCGGCCGGCGTGTTGTTGTAGACCATCATCACCGCGACCGGTTTGTTAGGTGCATCGGGGTTGTTGGCGTGGAACTCCATCAGCGCGGCCAGGTCGGCAAAGCCCATGTCGTAAGCGCCCGAGGCCACACGGGTGACCGCGCCGCCGGAGCCGTTGCCGGCGTCGATGCTGACGTCCAGCTTGGCGTCCTTGAAGTAGCCTTTGGCCGCAGGCGCCAGGAACAGCGCCGCCGGGCCTTCAAAGCGCCAGTCGAGCTGGAACTTGATCGGCGTGGTTTGCGCTTGCGCCGGGCCGCTGAGGGCCATCAGCCCGGTCATCATGGCCAGTGCGGTGGCGAGCCAGGTGCGGCGGGAAGGCAAGTGAGGCATGCAGAGTCTCCGACAAGGTCTTGGGGCCGGTGTCACGATGACATGACCGGCTAATCGAATAGTGGTAGCAAATCCTGTGCCTGCGGGCGGGCGGCCGCCTTGGCTGATGTGGCTTTATCCACTGTGTGTGAATGGGGGGTCTGGCTCGGCACCAACTTGGGGTGTTGGCAGCGCGCGGGGCCCAGCGGCGTGCGCTGCGCCCCCCAAGTGGGCGGCCCGACCCCACAGTTATTGCCCTTGGAGTGGGGGCGGTTGGGCAGCGGGGCTTGCTTTAGAGTCGGGTTGGCCGAGTTGGCTGCCGCAGCGATGGCAGAGCCGACCGCAATCTCCTCCTTTTCTACCCAGAAGCGATGCGCATCCAACAGCTTGATTTGACCCGTTACGGCAAGTTCACCGACCAGCGGATGAGCTTCCCGCGCACTGCGTGCGATTTTCATTTGATCGTCGGTGCCAATGAGGCCGGCAAGTCGACCACGCGCAGCGCCATCCTGGATTTGCTGTTCGGCATCGAGATGCGCTCGAGCTACGATTTTTTGCATGCCAAGGCCGAGATGCGCTTGGGCGCCCGCATCGAGCATGGCGGCGAGACGCTGGACTTTGTGCGCAGCAAGGCGCGCAGCAAGTCGCTGCTGGACGCGCGTGGTCAGCCCCTGCCCGACAGCGCCCTGAGCCCTTTTTTGGCGGCCACCGAGCGCGCCTTCTTTGACCAGATGTTCGGCCTCGACCACGGGCGGCTGGAGGCCGGTGGCAACGCGATCTTGAGTGCCTCCAACGACGTCGGGCAGATCCTGTTCCAGTCGGCCGCCGGCATCGGCAGCTTGGGCGCGGTGCGCGAGCAATTGGCGGCCGAGGCCGACAAGCTGTGGGCCAAGCGGCGTTCGGGTGAGCGCAGCTACTACTTGGCCAGCGACGAATTGGCCAAGGCCGACGCGGCGCTGAAGGCGGCCACCGTGCGCACCAAGGACTGGCTGGACGCCGGCACCCGGGTGAGCGAACTGGAGCAGCAGCGCGAACAGCTGCGGGCGAAATATCGGGGTGTGGAGGCGCAGCGCCTTGGCTTGGAGCGGGTGCGGCGGGTCGCACCGGCGCTGCGGCAATGGCGTGATGCTCAAGCCGAGTTGCAGCTGTTGCAGGATGTGGTGTTGCTGCCTGCGGATGCGGCGCAGCAGTTGAGCGAAAGCCAGATTGCGCTGGCGGCGGCCGAGCGTGCACATCAGTTGCTGGGCGCGCAGGCTTTGGCGACCCGCGCCAAGCTGGACGAGCTGCGCGTGGATGAGCGGCTGTTGCAGCAGCAGGCCGGCATCAGCGCGCTGGAGCAGCGCCGCCAGCAGATGCGCCAGCACCCCGGCGACATCGAGCGTTGCGCGGCCGAGGCGAAGCTGCTCTGGCAACAAGTGCAAGCCGACGCACATCAGCTGGGCTGGCCGGCCGATGACGAGCTGGCGTTGGCGGCCCTCTTGCCGACGCTGCAAGCGCGCTCCTCCTTCATCGCACTGGCCCGGCGCTTTGATCTGCTCGATTTGGCGCGCTTGACTGCGGCTGCGGCGTGGGCGGAGAAAGCCGCCGAGCTGGCGAGCCTGCAAACACAGCTCAGCAGTTTGTCCGCCAGCCCGGTGCAGCTGTCGGCCGACTTGCAAACGGCACTGCTGCAGGGCCGGGCCCTGGGGGATGTGCGCGCCAAGCTGTTGCGCGACGAAGCGCAGCAGCAGCGCTGCCAAGCCGAGTGGGCGGCAGCGCTGGCCAGCTTGCAGGCCTGCGGGCCGGTGGGTTTGAGTCTGGCCGAGCTGGCTGTTGAGGGCACCGCCTTGCAGGTGTTGCCAGAGCAGCTGCGCCTGCCCACCGAGGCCGAGGTGAGCGAAGGCTTGCAACAGCACAGCGAGGCGCAAATCAGGCATCGTCATCTGAGCGAACAGCAACAGGCTTTGCGCCATGAAATCGACGCCTTGGCGCTCGACATCACCCAGTTCTGCAACACCCACCATCCGGTCAGCCGTGCGGACCTGGCGCGGGTGCGGGCGGATCGGGATCAGAGCTGGCAGCAAATCAAGGACGAACTGGGCAGCGGCGACATCGAGCCGGCGGATGCTGCAGCGTTCGAGGTCAAGCTCAGGCAGGCCGATGGCGTCGCCGATCAGCGTCACGACACGGCGCGCGAGGACAGCGAGTTGCAAGCCAAACTGCATGCGCAGCAGCGCCTGCAACAGCGGTGGAGCGAGGGCGCAGCGGCGCTGGAGCGTCAGCGGGCGGACAGTGCTGCGGCGGCAGCCGCTTGGGCGAGCCGGATGGCGAATGTGGGCCTGGCCGGCCTGGGGCTGAGCGAGTTGGCACCCTGGCGGATGGCTCGCGACAAGGTGCTGGCGGCTCAGGCCGCCGCCGCTGAAGCGCAGCAAGAGGGCCAAGCCACCCAGCGGGCCGATGCGAGCGCGCGCGCTGACCTGGAGACCGCACTGAGCGCTGCCGGGCTGGCGTTTGAGGCCGGTGCCCGCTTGGCCACCTTGATCCTGGTGGCGGCTGGGCATGTCGATGCGGTCATACAGGCGCAGGTGCGCGGGCAGGAGTTGTCACGTCAGGCCGCGTTGACTCGCACGGCGGCCGTGCTTTGCGCCGAAAAATCGGCCAGCGCCGAGGCTGAACTGGCGGCTTGGTTGCAGGCTTGGCAAAGTGTTGCCGCCCAGCTGAAGCTGCCCGGCGTGAGCGACGCGGGGACGGTCGCCGCGGCCGACTCGCTGTGCCGCACGATGACGGACATCGAGGCCAAGTTGAAGCAGATCAGGGAGCTGCGCCAACTGCGCATCGAGACGATGCAGCGGGAGTTGAGCGAGTTCGGTCAACAGGTGGCCGAGCTGCTGAGCCGGCTTGATGTGGCGGCGGCCGGGCAGTCCGACGACGCGCTGGTGCTGCTGCTGACGCGCCAGCTCGGTGCTGCGTTGCAGGTCAGTGCAGAAGCCGCGCGGCTGGGTCTGGAGTGGCGTGAGCTGGACGCGCAGACCCAAGCTGCAGGGCAGCGCTTTGAAGAAGCTCGGGCAAAGTTGCAGCCGCTGTTGCAGCTTTGCGCGGCGGCCGATGTGGATGCGCTGCGCGTAGCCATTCACCAATCCGAGCGTCGGCGGCAGGTGCAAACGCTGGTGCACGCCGCGCTGCTGGCGGTGCAGGAGGGCGGCGACGGCTTGGCGCTGGCGGCGCTGGAGGCCGAGGTGGCCGCCACCGACCCCGCGCAAGTGCCGCCGCTGATGGCCGAGCTGGCACGCGAGATTCAGGCCTTGCAGCAAGCGCAGGACAGCGTGACCGAGCAGCTGACGCAAGCCAGCGCCGACTTGGCCAAGATTGCGGGGCAAGACGATGCCGCGCGCGCTGAGGGTGAGCGCCAAGATGCGCTGGCCAAGATGGCCAACGCCGCCGAACGCTATATCAAGGTCCACACCGCCCAGCGCTTGCTGCAATGGGCCATCGACCGCTACCGGGAAACCCGGCAAGGCCCGATGCTGAGCCGTGCCGGCGAGATCTTTGCCGCGCTGACGCTGGGTTCGTTCCAGCGCTTGGCGGTGGACTTTGAGGTCACGCCGCTGTCCTTGCAAGGCCTGCGCGCCGACGGCCGACTGGTCGAGATTGCCGGCATGAGCGCAGGTACGCGGGATCAGCTGTTCCTGGCGCTGCGCTTGGCCGCGCTGGAGCTGCATTTGAATCAAGGGCAAGGGCAAAGCCTGGCCTTGCCCTTCATTGCAGACGATTTGTTCATCAACTACGACGACCGCCGTGCCCGCGCCGGCCTGCAAGCCTTGGCGCAGTTGTCGCAGCACACCCAGGTCATCTTCCTGAGCCACCACGACCATTTGCTGCCCACGGTGAAGGAGGTGTTTGGACCAGAAGTGAATATCGTGATGCTCTGAGGTGTTCGTGCGGTGCGGTGCGTTTGGCGCTGTGCGCTGGCACTCAAATTGCTGCGTGACCGGCACAGCGCAGCTCTCAGAGTGGCTGGCACATCAACGAGAGTGAAAATATTGCCATGACACTGACCACCTTGCTTCTTTTCGGTTTCCTGCTGGGTATGAAGCACGCCACCGATGCCGATCATCTGGCGGCTGTGGCGACTGTCGCCAGCGGCCACCAGACGCTGGCGCAAACGGTTCGTCAAGGGCTGGCTTGGGGAGCGGGACACACCCTCACGCTGCTGTTGCTCGGTGGTGTCGTGCTGGCGCTGGGGAAATCGATACCGGCAGGCCTGGAAAATGCGCTCGAGCTGGCTGTCGCCTGCATGCTGATCGCCCTGGGCATCGATGTTCTGAGGCGCTGGCTGCTGCTGCAGCAGCAAGGCCGTCAACGTCTGCCGTTAGGCAAGCAACAGCGGCAGTTGGTGGTGCCGCGCGCTGTGCCGCATGCTGTGCTGGCCTCCGCTCACGCCATGCATCGCCATGCGGATGGCTTGACACTGCGCGCCTTGCTGATTGGCATGATGCACGGCATGGCCGGCACGGCGGCGCTGATTCTGCTCAGCCTGGAGGCCGTTCAGTCGGTGGGCTTGGGGCTCGCCTACATCAGCGTTTTCGGACTCGGCTCGATGATCGGCATGGCCTTGCTGTCACTGCTGATTGCGCTGCCGCTGCGGCTGTCGGTCATGGGTCAACTGGCGTGGCTTCACAACGTCGGCACCGTGGCGGTTGGTCTGTTCAGCTGCCTGCTGGGCGGCGCCATGGCCTACCGCATCGGCAGCGGCTTTCTACTGGCTGCCTGAGCTATTGCATGCTTGCTTGGTTGCCACCCAGCCGCCACCCAAGCACCGCCCATTCATCAAAAGTAGATCCAGAAACGACAAAGCCCCATCGAGTGGGGCTTTGTGAGTCGCTTTCTCCATCCGAAAGAACGGAAGTCAGCGAAAAATTATG
>CANFYD010000041.1 GCA_947450745.1 Burkholderiales bacterium | reverse complement strand
GTCTCCAAGACCGGCTTGGGCGTCGGCCTGTTTGCCGTTTGGCGTTATCTCGATGTGCAGGCGCGCCAAGGCCTGGCCGGCCTGCAGATCCATATAGGCCAGCGCCTTTTCCATCGCCTGGCGCGTGGCCACGTCGCTGACCGCAGCCGGGTCAGGCACAGCCCTGTCCACGCCCACCGCATGCTGCGGGCTGCTGCCCCAAGTGAGCATCGGCGACAAGGTCGAGACATCCAGCCGGGTCTCGATGTCGAAGCGCGCATCGGCATCGCTGCGCAGCTCGCGCCAGGCGCTGCAAGCCCGCTCCCACAGCTCGCCTTTCGGTGCGAACGGTCGGCCCTGCAGATAGTCGAAGGTGGCTTGATCGGGCGCGATCAGGCCGGTGAAGGCTGAAAACTCGACCGCCATATTGCACAAGGTCATGCGTGCTTCGAGGCTCAGCGCGCGCACCGCCGCGCCGTCGAACTCGACCACCGCCCCCTGTGCGCCCGAGGCGCTGTCGCGGGCGATCAAGGCCAGGATCATGTCCTTGGCGCCGACGCCCGCCGGCAGCACGCCGTCGAAACTGACGCGCATGGACTTGGGCTTGACGACGCGCAGCGTCTGCGTGGCCAGCGCATGCTCGGCCTCCGAAGACCCGATGCCCCAGGCCAGCGCGCCCAAAGCCCCTTGGGTGCAGGTGTGGCTGTCGGGGCAGACCACAGTGGTGCCGGGCAAGACGATGCCCTGCTCCGGCGACACCACATGGACGATGCCCTGGCGCGGATCGCCCAGGTCGAACAAGGTGATGCCGCTGCGCGCGGTCTGCTCGCGAGTGATGCGGATGAAGGCTTCACCGCCCGGCACCAGGCTGCCCGCGCCATCTCCGCTGCGCTGATTGCGGCCGGGAAAGGTATCGACGATATGGTCCAGCGTCGCGAAGGCCAGCTGCGGATGGCGCACCGTGTGACCGGCCTCGGCCAGCGCCTGCAGCGCCACGCCACCGGTGCGCTCGTGCAGGAACACCCGGTCGATATGGATCAGGCTGGCACCATCGCCCAGCTCGGTGATGCGGTGCTGACGCCAGAGCTTTTCGAACAGGGACAAGCCCCCGCTTGGGCCGCTCATGAATGGATCACGCCGTCGGCCACCAAGGCGTCGATCTGGGCCGCGCTCAGGCCCCGCGCCAGCAGCAGCTCACGGCTGTTGGCACCGATCTGGGGCAGGTCGTGGCGCAGGCCGAAGCGGCGGCCAGCCATCTCGATCGGTAGCGCCGGCAGCTTGGTGGCACGGCCATCGGGCAGGGTCACGCCGACCAGCCCTCCGGCAGCGTTCAAATGCGGGTCGTCAAACAATTCCTCGGGCTTGGCAATCGGCGCGAATGGCAGGCCGGTCTCTTCAAGCTTGGCCATCAGCCCGGCCTTGTCGAACTGCTTGAAGCGCGCGCGGATCACCGGCAGCGTGCGTTCCCGCTGGCGCACGCGCTCGGTGTTCTTGGCCAGGCTCGCGTCGGCCAGAAACTCATCGAAGCCGAAGGATTCGCAGAACTTGCGCCACTGCGTGTCGCTGACGACCGCCGCGAACACGCGCTCGCCGTCGCCGGCTTCGAACACGTCGTAAACGGCCCAGGCAGATTGGCGGATCGACATCGGCGGCGCGGCCTTGCCGGTGGCCGCGAACTGCGCCATGTGCTGACCCACCAGAAAAGCGGTGGTTTCGTACAGCGAGGTGGTGATCTGCTGGCCCAGGCCGCTGCGGTGGCGCTGCTCCAACGCGCCCAGAATGCCGATGACACCGAACATCGCGCCGGTGACGTCGATCACGGAGGCACCGGCCCGCATCGGCTTGTCCGGCAGGCCGGTCATGTAGGCCAGGCCGCCCATCATCTGCGCCACTTCGTCCAGCGCGGTGCGCTGCTCGTAAGGTCCGGTCAAAAAGCCCTTGCCCGAGCAATAGATCAGGCGCGGGTTGAGCGCCGCCAGCGCCTCGTAGCCAAAGCCGAGCGCATCCATGGCACCGCCGCGAAAGTTCTCGATCAGCACGTCGGCATCGCTCAACAAGTCCAGCACCACCTGGCGGCCGGCTGCGGACTTCAGATCGATGGCCAGGCTCTTCTTGTTGCGGTTGTACATCGCAAAGTAGCCGGAGCCCGAGCCGCTGAGGCGGCGCGTGTTGTCGCCCTCGATCGGCTCGACCTTGCTCACCTCGGCCCCCATGTCGGCCAGGATCAGGCCAATGCTGGGGCCCATCACCATGTGGGTGAACTCGATCACTTTGAGGCCCGCAAGGGGCAGGTCTGACGGGGTCATGGCTGTCTGTTCATGAAGGAGGCGGGAACAAAGCCCTTGGGCAGGCCGGCCAACGGCGTCATGCCGTAAAGCGGCTCATCCGGCAAGGCCTGCTGCAGCAGTTCGCGCAGCGCAAACAGCGCGTCGAGGTCGATGCCGGTGCGCAAGCCCATGGCTTCGAGCATGAAGACCAGGTCTTCGGTGACGATATTGCCGCTGGCACCGGGGGCAAACGGGCAACCGCCCAGGCCGGCCAGCGAGGCATCCAGCGTGGTCAGCCCGACATCCAAGGCGGCCACCACATTGGCCAAGCCTTGGCCGCGCGTGTTGTGCAGGTGGATGCCGGTCAACTGGTCGCGCCCGACGGCGGACCAGACGGACCTGATCAAGCGCCGCACCTGGGCCGGGTTGGCATAGCCGGTGGTGTCCGACAGACCGACCTCGTCGCAGCCTGCCTCCATCAGCGCCACGGCCAGTTCGAGCACGCGGCGCTCGGGCACCTCGCCTTCCAGCGTGCAGCCGAAGGCGGTCGACAGGCTGCCCTCGAAATGCGGCCGCTCGGCCACCGGCAGGCTGCGAATCAGCGCCGATATCTGGCGCACTTCGTCCAGCATCTGCACATGGGTGCGGCGCACATTGCGCAGGCTGTGGGTCTCGCTGACCGACAGCGGGATGGTGATCTTGTGCGCGCCGCTGGCCACCGCCGCCTGCGCGCCCTTGAAGTTGGGCACCAGCACGGCCACGTTCAGCCCCGGAATCAAGCGGGCATGGGCCACCAGCTCGGCCGTGTCGGCCAGCTGCGGCAGGATATGGGCCGGCACAAAGGAGCCGACCTCGATCTCCGCCACGCCGGCGGCGGCCGTTGCCGTGATCCAGGCCTTCTTGGCCGCCGTGGGCATGATGGTCTGTATGCTTTGCAAGCCGTCGCGCGGCCCCACTTCGCTGATCAGTACATCGCGTTGCGTCATGCGGGCGCTCCCTGTTGAGCCGCGAAGGCATCGATGATCGCGCCCGGCGCGGCTTGCCAGACTTCGGTCGACGCGCTGATATGGGCCAACACCGTCTCCAGATGCTTGATGCGGTGCGGCTGCCCCATCACCCAGGGGTGCAGCGACAGCGTCAGCAGACGTCCGCCCTGCTCCCGCGCCTCGGCCAGCAGCAGCTCGAACGCGTCGATCACCTGTTCGGCCCAGCAGGCTTCGGCATGCAGGTTGTCCATCACCACGAAGCGGTCCTCGATCTCGCTCGCCAGCGGCAGATTCCACAAATCGCCATGGGCCGTGTGGAAGCGGTAGGGCAACTCGTCGTTGACCCAATCGGCGCAGAAGGCGATGCCCTCGGCCTTCAGCAGCTCGGGCGTGTTGGGGCTTTGCAGCCGGCCCGGGCTCAGCCAGCCGCGCACGGCCTGCCCGCTCAGCTCCCGCAAGGTGGCCAGCGACCGCTGCACGACGGCGCGCTCATCCTCCAGCGCCAGGCCGCCCACATGCGGCGTGTCCATCGACCAGGAATGACCCAGCACTTCATCCCCACGTGCCCGGATGCTCGCCATCAGCGCGGGGTAGCGCAGCGCCAACTCGGCGTTGACGGCAAAGCTCGGCTGGATGCCATAAGCATCGAAAGCGCGCAACAAGCGATAGATGCCGACCCGATTGCCATAGTCGCGCAGCGTGAAATGGCGCAGGTCCGGGTACGGCATGGTCATCGAGCCCGGCAGCTTGACCTTGGCCGAGGGGTTCATCGGGAAATGCTGGAGGCTCACATTGACCCAGACCGCCAGCGGCTTGCCACCCGGCCACTGCACCGGTGGCCGCGCACTCAGCATCGACCATTCGTAGCGCTGATGGTCCATGCCGTAACGGCGCTGCGGGTATTCCAGATGAGCTTGAGCTAGGGCCATGGTCAGACGCCTCCGTTCTTGAGCGCAATGTCGGTCAGCGCTTCGTCGTGATGATGGGCGAGGTAATGCTCGGCAATCTCGCGGCCGGTGGTCACCCACACCTCGCTGTGGCCGGTGATGTAGGCCAGCGCGTCCTCATAAGCCTTCAGCCGATGCGGGCAACTGACCTGGTAGTTGTGCGTCGGAATGCACAGCACCGTGCCGGATTCGGCGCCCTCGGCATAGAGGCGGTCGAAGCTGTCCTTGATCATCTGGCCATAGCGGCGCGGCTCGATCTTGTTGACGACATAGGCAATCGTGTCGTTCAGTTCGAGCGAATAAGGCACCGAGACAAAGCGCTGGCCACCGCGCACGCGCAAGGGCGTGGGTTGATCGTCGTGGAACAGGTCGCAGCTGTAGATGCCACCAAGCTCGGCAAACAGGTCAAGCGTGTGCTCGCTGTGCGACAGCGCCGGTGCCAGATAGCCCGCCGGCGCGCGGCCGGTGTGCTGGGCAATCGTCTCGATCGATTCCAGAATCATCGAGCGCTCTTGCGCCTCGGACATGCCGTAGGTGTAGCGCGTGTTGTAGATGCCGTGACTGAAGAAATCCCAATCGCGCTCGCGGCACATCTCGATGATCTCCGGATGGTGGGTGCACAGCGCGGTGGACAAGGAGATCGAGCCGCGCACGCCGTATTTGTCCAGCAACTGCATCTGCCGCATATGGCCCACACGGTTGCCGTAGTCGCGGATCGAATAGCCCGGCACGGCCGGGTACGGATGGGGCCAGGCGGCGCGGGCCGGGTTGGCCGGCGGTGCGAGTTCATAGAACTCGATATTCGGCGCGACCCAGAACGCCACCCGCGCGCCGTTGGGCCAGCGGATCTTCGGGCGATTCTGATAAGGCCAATAGTCGTAGTGGCCGGTGTCGGCCCGGAGGTCGTTGTGGCCGCTGCCGGCCTTGGGCACAGGCAAGGCAGTCATCCGGCCACCGCCTGCTGGTCGAGCCAGCCAAGGGTTTCATTCACGTCGACGATGTCGGCGTACTTCAGCATCAGATCGGTCAGGTTGGCGAAGTGGTAAGACTCGTGTTTGTCGGCCACGCATTGCTCGGGCACGATGGTGCGATAGCCACGCGAGAGCGAATCCACCGCAGCAGCGCGCACGCAGCCCGAGGTCGAGCCGCCGGTGATCACCACCGTGTCGACCTGATGCCAGACCAGCAGCGACTGCAGCGGCGTCTCGAAGAACGGCGACGGCATGCGCTTGCAATAGACCAGGTCGGAGCCTTGCGCGCCGGTCTTGATTTCGCAGCGCTCGTCAAACGCCGTGCGGCGGGACCCGTGCTTGATGTTCTGCAGCGAATCCGGGGTGTCGGTGCGTGTGCCCCAGACGCCGGCATCCTCACCCGACTCGGCGTAAGCCACGTGAGTCCAGACCACCGGCCAGTTCAGCGCCCGAAAGCGCGACGCCAGTGCGTTGACATGCTCGATCTGGCGCGGGTCGGTCTCGTAGGCGGTCTTGAATTCATCGACTCGGGTGTAAGCACACTGGAAGTCGATGTTCACCAGCACGGCCTTGCGACCGTAGCCGAAGCGGGCCCGCTTCGGGTTGGCTTTGATGTCGGCCCAGATTTCGCGGGCGGTCTTGTTGGATGTTTCCATGCGTCGCTCCAGAGGCAGAACCCGCACAAACGCGGCGGGCTTTGAATTTGTCGGGACGATAGGTCAGCACTGCTGCGCCACCAAGGTCGATGCGCCGATTGATCAGCCTGCGGACAGCGGTGCGTCCCAGGGCCGAATCAAGGCTCGACAAACTCCAGCCAGGCACCGTCCGGCGCGCACACGGCCAGCATGCGCACGCTGCCATGCGGCGCCAAGCTCACGGTCGTCAGCGGCATGGCCAGCGGGTGGCCACAGTGTTCGATGCGGCGGGCCAGGGCCTCGATGCCGCGCACCGGAAAGCGCAGCGCCGCCATGCCGAAATGGGGCGGGCCGGCGTTGGCCGAGAGATCGAGACCCGCAGCGCCAGGGCTGCTGACCAACTCGATGGACCCTTCCATCCGACCCTGCGGATGGACGATGGACAGCTTCAACCCGACCTGCGGTGCCAAGCCCGGCGGCAGGCCGAACAGATTGGGCCCCGGGGCAAAGCCTGGCGATTCGTAGCTCGACACCGACTGAAAGCCCAGCACATCGCGGTAGAACGCCTGCGCCACATCCAAGTCGCGCACGATCTGGCTGGAGTTGAACACTTGGCTGAACTCGCGCAGGTGGTCGAAGCCCTGCAGTGGGGGATAGAGGCGCTCGATCAAGGCCAGCCGGACGTTGTCCGGCCCGCGCACCAACCATTCCTTGACGCCCAGCGTGCCGAAGTCCCAGGCCACCGGCGGCGCAGCGCCATGCCACTGCAGAGCGCGCATCCGCAGCGCCATCGCGGCGAGGTCAAGCACGCGCACGTTGAGGTCGAAGATGCCGCCGGTGTCCCAGCATTGGTCATCCGCGCGGATGTCGTGCTGCGGTCCGGCGTCGCTCAGCCGCAGCAGACGCACCCAGCCGGTCTGCAGCTCCGGATGGGACAGCAACCATTCCTGGCCGCTGGCACCGGGCCGGCCCCAGGCCGCCAACAAGCGCGGGTCAACAGCGCCCTGGTGGCGCAGCTCCCAGCCACCGTTGCCGACCCAGCAGTCCAGATGCACCTGCTCATGGCGAACAATCAGGACCGCTTCGTTAAAACCTGAAATCTCGAATTCAGCTGTCATTGTTTGCTCGCGCAGGCTGTGCATTGATCACTGCGGCTAGCGCATCACTGCAGCGCACCAGCTGCGCAATTTCAGAGGCTGCTTCAGGCGCTATTTCAGGCTACCCAAGAAGGCGATCAGCGCCTTGCGCTCGGCCACCTCAGGCATGCCGATGAAGGCCATCGTCGTGCCCGGCACCACGGCCGTCGGCTTCTCCAGCCAAGCATTCAAGCGCGCCTCGTCCCAGACAAAGGTCTGGGCCTTCATGTCCGCCGAATACTTGTAGCCGGCCAAGCCGCCAGCCGGCCGGCCGAGCAGCGCTTTCAAATGCGGCCCGGTCTTGGGCAGATTGCTTTCGCTGACCTCATGGCAGGCTGCGCAACGCATGAACAGGCGCTTGCCCTTTGCGACGCTCGCTGCATCGCCGGCAGTTTGGGCCCACAGAGCGCCCGCCCCCATCAGCGAGTACATCACGGGTGCCCAGAAAAATAACCGACCCAATTTCAGCTGCATATTCCTACCCTTTTGGTGAACTCGACAAATCAATGCTCGGCCGATGCTAGGTCAACTCGGTGGCGGCTCGATCAACGAATTGCAGCACTGTTCACGCAGCGGCAACTGAGGGCGGGGAATGGGCAGCGTCCAAGTGAGCTATCCGCCTGATGGAGGGAAACGCGCACCGGCGCGACCGGCCGCAGTGGCGGTGTAACGATGCGTCATCACTCCTTCTGTCTGGAAGCAACCGTTCATCATGATCACTCACGAAACCGAGGTACTGGTCGCAGGGCTAGGGCCAGTTGGCGCCACCGCTGCGCTCTCGTTGGCCCGTCAAGGCATCGCCGTCACCGCCATCGAGCCGCTGGCCAACAGCGCCACCGACCTGCGCGCATCGACTTACCACGCACCCACCTTGGAGATCCTCGACGATCTGGGCGCGACCGAGGCCTTGTTCAGCCACGGCCTGAAGGCACCCATCTATCAATACCGAGACCGTCAGACGGGCGAGGTCTTCTCGTTCGACATGACCGAGATCGCCGATCACACGCGCTTCCCCTACCGCATCCAATGCGAGCAGCACCGCGTCACCGCCAATATCGTGTCGCAGTTGCAGCTCCAGCCCAGCGCCACGGTGCTGCCAGGCCAGCGCGTGCTGTTCGTCGAGCAAGATGCCCAGGGCGTCACCGCCTATGTGGAAAACGCCAATACGGTGGAACGCTGGCGGGCCCGCTACCTGGTGGCCGCCGACGGCGCCAGCAGCGTGGTTCGCAAGGTGCTGGGCCTGCAGTTCCCGGGCTTCACCTATGACGAGAAATTCGTCTGCCTGACCACGGAATACCCGATCGAAGAGGCGTTCGAGAACCTGAGTCTGGTCAACTACATTTCCGACCCGAAGGAATGGATGGTTGTGCTGAAGGTGCCGGGTCTGTGGCGCATTCTGGTGCCTGCACCGGTCGGCCTCAGCGATGAACAGCTGGTCTCCGAGGAGTACAAGAACGGCGTCTTCAGCCGCATTCTGGGCCGCCCGGTTGACCAAGACCACGACATCATCACCAAGCACCGGACCATCTACCGCGCCCACCAACGGGTCTGCGAGCGCTTTGCCGTGGGCCGCATCATGCTGGTCGGCGACTCGGCCCACTTGAACAGCCCGATGGGTGGCTTCGGCATGAACAGTGGCATCCACGACGCCGTCAACGCCAGCGAGAAGTTGGTGAAGGTGCTGCGCCACGGGGCCGACTCCGAGCAGCAACTGGCGCTCTACGAGCGTCAGCGCCAGACCATCACGCGCAATTTCGTGCAAGCGCAAACGATTGAGAACACCCGTTTGATGCGCGATGGCTGGGCCAATGCCCGCGCCGAACGCAGCGAGGCGCTGACCAAGCTGATGAATGACCGCGAGGCGCGCCGCGCCTACCTGCTCAAACAGTCCATGTTCACCAGCCTTGAGCAGGCGGCCGCCATCACTTGATGACGTACGCCGTAGGCCAGCAATCTCCGACCGGAGCTCGCTGGCCTGTGGCTGTGGGGCGTGAGAGCAATTCAGGTCCTCGGCGGCACCCGGCGTTCGCGGATAACCGGCGCGCTCGCTGGACCAGCGCGGCGGGACGTTTTGCTCAGCGCCGGCACTGCAGCTCGTCGATCAGCGCATTGAAGCGCGCGGCTTCTTCAAGAAATACCGCGTGGCCCGCGCCCGCGAAGCTGATGAAACGGGCGGCCGGGAACAAGCCCTTCAGCCTGGCCACGACTGCGGCACCGACCAAGGGGTCCTGATCCCCGGTGGCAAACACCAAGGGCGCAGCCGGAATGAAGGCTTCCGTGCGCGGCCGCCGCGCCACGGCCTGCTCGACCCAAGGGCCGACCCGCATCGCGGCGGCAGCGAACTGCGAGCGCAACAGCGGGCTGATGCGTGGGCTGCTGAACAGCAGATCGTTGGCGGCCTGGACGGCGGCAATGTTCAAGCCAAGGTCCGGGCTGGCACTGGGGCGCAGCGGGGCTGGCCCGGCGTTCGCCGGTGTCGGCGGCATGGCGGCAGCCACCGTGCCGGCGGCGGTTCCGGTCAGCAGGTAGCCTGCCACCGGCAAGTCGGGGTGGCGGCTGGCAAAGTCCATCGCGACACCGCCGCCAAATGACCAACCGACCAGCAGCGGCTTCTTGATGCCTGTGGCGGCAATCACCTGCGCCACATCATCGCCCCAGGGCTGCGCGCTGTCATAAGCCTCGACTTGCCACGGATGGCCGGAATTGCCATGGCCACGCAGATCGAAGGCGACCAAGTGGCAGCGTTGCGCCAAGTCGGAGGCGAACTGGGGCGACCAGCTCAAGATGCTCTGGCGGAAGCCATGAATGAACAGCACCGCCGGCAGCGAGGGGTCACCCAGTTCGACCACGTTCAGCGGCACGCCCCCGGCACCCACGACCTGCGTGAAGCGCGCCGTGGCAAAAGGTGAAACAGACGCAGCCTGTGCCGCAGCCGCCTGTGCGCCAGCAGGGGTGGAAACCGCAACGCCAGACATGGCGGCAAGCAAGGTACAAACGATAGAACGGAACTTCATTGCGTGACATCCAGAAGGTCAAAGCAAAGCGCGCCGACAGCGCCGGCACTCACGATCTGCATTGCTGCCGCCATCGCGGCGGCGCTAGAAATAAGGTTCAAGGCCGCGAGGGCTGAGCCTGCGTTGCGGCAGCTGCCGGCGCAGCCTGCATGGCCTGCCGCCAATCGTAGAGCGCAGGCAAAGCAGCCGCCGGCTGCGGCCGCAGCGCCGCCACCAGCAGATTGGGCAACACATGTTCACGCCAGTCGGCCGAGGCCTTGCCGACACGCAGAATCACCAATTGCTCGCTGGGCACCACCGCCACTTGCAGGCCACCAATGCCGCTGAGGTAGTACAGATCGGGCGCCAGACTGGCCACCTTGTCATCGCCCTGAGTGAGCGCGCGACGATTCAATCGCAGGTCTTGCCATGCCGCACCCACCACCACCTGGTAGCCAAAGTTCGGGTTGGCAGCCGAGGGCGTGCGCAGCTCGCGCACAAAGCCCTCATCCAGCAGGCGTTGGCCTTGCCAGCTGCCGCCATTCAACAGCATCTGCCCCACACGCACCCAGTCGCGCGGCTTGGACCAAACACAGCAATAGGCCATCGCCCGGCCACCGGGGCGGTCCAGCAACTGCTCGGCGTTGTCGGCCCCCAACGGCTGCCAGAGCCGGCTCGACACATAGTCCAGATAGCTCTGGCCGGTGGCACGCTCGATCACCAGGCCGATGGCGTGCGAGTTGTCGTTGTCCCAGGCGAAATCGGTCTCCGGCGCATACGCCAGCGGGGCATCGCGCACGATGGCTTCCACATCGGCGCCGTAGTGCAACTGGATGTAGTGACTGCCGAGGTCCTTGCTGGGCAAGTTGCGAAAACCGGCACTCATGGTCAGCAATTGGCGCAGCGTGATCGCCGCACGCGCCGGGTCTCGCCATTCGTGCAGCCAGGTGGAGGCCGGCTGGTCGAGCGACTTGATGTGGCCCTCGCGCAGCGCCACGCCGATGGCCGCAGCCCCCAAGGTCTTGGCCATGCTGTGTGCGCTGAACACGGTGTCGGCATCGCTGCCGCCGAAGTAGCGCTCGGTCTGCACCACCCCTCGGTGCACAACGATCAGCGCCTTGCCATTGCTGGCCTGGACATACTGCGCCGCCTCATCCAGGGCCTGCGCGGGCACGGTGAGCGTGCCCGCCGCAGCGATGGGCAGGAAGGGGCCGGGCGCGCCCACCAGCGGCACCAATGGTTGATAGAAGCGATAGGGCGAATCGATGGGGTTGGGCGAGGGGTTGTCGATGCGCCACCAGAAGGCCGCATGGGCCGCATCGCGTGGCGGTGGGGCCGGTTGGCCCGCTGGTGTCGCTGGTGCCGCTGGTGTCGTTTGGGACGCCGGCACGGTTTGCGCCAGCGCCGCCACGGCCGGCGTGACGGTCAGCACAGCGGCCAAGAGCGCCATCCGGCACATCGCGTTGCGGCGAGGAAAAACAGCAGGGCTGGACATGTCGGGCCTCAAAAAATGTTGGATGGCGGTCTTGCCGAACGGACTCAATAAAATCGCGTCGGTGACCGGGGCTCGCCTGGATGTCAAGCCGAACGATGCACCAGTCGCAGGCGATGTTAGGCGGGCGTCGGCCGCCAGCACCGGCCGGGCGCTTCAACTGTTCGCTTGCCGAATAGGCAACTGCCACGTCGAACAAGTCGCACGCAGAGCCAGCTCTATGCCTTGCTGGCATGCAGCTTGCGCTGCTCTATTCGCCCCGAATTTCATCTCAAACCGCCCCTACCCGAAGACAGATGGACGCTTGGTACGCACCATCCAGAAACAATTCCTGCACCACCCGGCAACAAATTCCGCACCACCCAGAAACATTATTCACTTGCCGAATAGCGGACCAATGAACCGTGTAGCGAGGTGGCATCGCGATATCAAATTGAGCCAATCGGAGAGTTCCGACGCTCAAACCACTACACCTCACAACCCAACGGGGAACCGTCAGATGAAAGCCAAATCCGCAAAATCCGTGCCCGGCATTTTCAAGCGCCGCACGCTCGCTCACTCTCTGTTTTGTGCCTTCAGCTTGGCAGCTGTTGGCCCCTCGATCGCTCAGACCGCCGTGGAAGCTGCGCCGGATGCTGCCACGTCAGCGTCCTCAGCCAAACTGGAAACGGTCACGGTGACCGCCCGCCGCCGCAATGAGTTGCAGCTCGATGTGCCCATCTCGCTGCGCGCGCTGTCGGAGAAAGAGCTGCAGGCCAGCGGCATCACCAACGTCGCCGATCTGGCCACGCAAACCGGTTTTGTGTTCACCTCGGCGCAGAGCACCGGAGCCTACGGCCGCGCGGCCGGCATGGTGACCTTTCGCGGTCTGCAGGGCGAACTGGGCCGTCCGGGTGACAGCTCCGGCGGCGTCTTCCTCGACAGCATCCTGATCACCGGCGGCGTCTCCACTCTGGGCATGTCCGACGTCAGCCGCGTCGAAGTGCTGAAGGGCCCGCAGAACGCCTTCTTCGGCCGCAGCACCTTTGGCGGTGCCGTCAACTTCATCACGCGCAACCCGGGCAACGAGCTGAAAGGGCAGGTCAACACCACGCTCAACCAGCGCGGCTCCACCGATGCCGATGCCAGCGTCGAAGCTGGCCTGATCGACAACATCCTGACCGGCCGCGTCACCGTGGCCAGCCACAACAAGACGGCCGAGTACCGCGCCACCGACGGCGGCGCGCTGGGTCAGGAGAACTCGCGCTCGGTCACCGGCACGCTGTTCTTCACGCCCACCGACAAGCTGTGGATGCGCCTGCGCGGCAGCTTCCAGCAGAACGACGACTCGCTGCCCGCCGTGGCCTACCTGCCTGCAACCGGCAACACCAGCTGCACGGGCCAGTTCTTCACCGGCCGAGGCCGCGACGGTGCCACCGTGCAATACACACCCGGCACGCCCTACTTCTGCGGCAGCGTACCGACGCACAAATCCGTTGGCGACAGCGTGATCGACGCCAACACCTCGATTCCCACGGCCGCCTACAACGGCTGGGTCAACAACTCGCTCGGTGACCCCTTCCTGGCCAAGACGCCACGGCTGGATCACACCGGCATGCGCAGCGAGGTCAAGCACCTGTCCGCCCAGTTGGGCTATGCGCTGCCTTACAACATGGATCTGGCAGTGAACGTGGGCTACAACCAGGCCAACACGCCCGCCATCTTCGACTTGGACAAGACCAAGACGGCCAACTACATGAGCGCCCAGATCACGCCCACCTCGGACCTGACCGTTGATGCGCGCCTGTCAACCGACGCGAACGCTTCACTGCGTGGCCTCGTCGGCGTGAGCCGCTACTCGTCCACCTACCAATACTCGCAAATCGATTTCAACGTGGGTGCCACAGCGCCTTCGATCGGCTTCAATTACAGCAACTTCGACACCACCGTGCCGGCCATCTACGGCTCGGTCGAATATGACCTGACGGACAAGATCACCGCTTCGCTGGAAGCGCGTTACCAGAAGGACAAGGTCGTCTCGCTGACGCGCAGCGGCATTGCCTTGGTCAACGAGACCAAGAACTCGCTGCCGCGCCTGACACTGCGCTACAAGCCCAACACCAGCACCTCGATGTACGTCAACGTGGCCGAAGGCGTGCAACCGCTGACGCTCAACTCGGGCTACACCTCGGCCAGCGCCGCCGGCAAGTTGTTGATCCAGCAGATCGTGCCGGGTGCCACCGACTTCACGCCCCAGCCCAAGCTGACCGCTGTCGAACTTGGCATCAAGCAGCGCGTCGGCGACCGCTTCCAATACGGGCTGGCGGTCTATGACCAAAAATGGAAAGACCGCCT